>NZ_CANMGY010000011.1 GCF_947497555.1 uncultured Umboniibacter sp. | reverse complement strand
GCGATGCCAATTAACGCAATGGCATAAATCGCGGCGACCCAGAGGTCGAGGGGTTGCAGTTGCATGTGATTCTCCCAGCTGTAACAACATTATTATTATAATTTTGTCGAACCATTATTACGGATTCGATCATTATCGATAACACATGAGGCCATCTATCAGGTATTAATAAACTACTATATGAACAAAAAAAGGCGAGCGAGGACTCTTTATCACTCGCCCACCATCTTGTTCTCAGTAAGCTAACTGCTTTTAGTTAGCGACAAAGACTGGTTCACGATGATTATCTCCGGCCCAAGTATTGGCACAATCATAGTCATCGCTACCCCCGAACTCCCAACGGACTTCGGCAATTTCAATCACCACACCTTCACTCGCCTGCAGCAGTAATGGCGACTCAACACTTGCCAAACTCGCCACATCCGGTGCTAAGCAGTACAGAGGAATGGACCACTCACGCCATTCTGAAGTCTGTGCAAGTAGTGGTTGGGCATCGAGCTCGAACATCGGCATCTGTGAGGACATTCCTAGGATCAATTTAGCCTCAGCATCTGCTTGAACTGTGCGCATCATGAACTTAACGCGAGCATCATAACGACGGAAGGCCGTTTGATTAAGCGGTCCATCAAAGCTGAATGCGACAGAAGCATCCTCAGCATTAAAGCTAACGCGGCGCGCATCCTCCTGAACAACACGATCAATCAATCCTACGCTGACCTGATTTTCGTCCAGACGAACATTGGTGGCATAGGTACCCGTAAAGATATCTAGAATTTCACTTGCTACATCAATCTCGTAGCTTTCGTCCAGCATAGCGGTAATCGGCGCCATTGACTGGTAGGTTCCACCAGCGCCAATAGGAAGCACATCATCCGCAGACGATAGCGGCCAAGTACCGGGAAGGCGTCCCATAAAGTCGAAATCGCCCCAAAGCACATCGCTCACACCCTGACCTTCAGAACCGGGCAACCATGCGGCAACAAAGGCGTCAGTAGCGTTGATTTCAGGGTTGGTGAACATGGGTCTACCCGAAATGAATAGGCCCACTACTGGCTTACCCGTCGCTTTAGCTGCCTGAAGTAACGCCAGCGACTCACTGTCGAGTTTGTTGTATACAATGTGGCTGCGATCACCGTTAAATTCAGCATAGGGTGACTCACCAAACAGCACGATTATCTTGTCGAACTCGCCATTGAGATCAGAGACATCCGTTGATACAACGACTTCACTACCGAGCTCAGCACCGCGGGTAACAATTGCATCGGAAATTTTCGTCGCATTCGGGAAGTCTTCAACCGAGGTCTCCGTTCCCTGCCAAGTAATCGACCAGCCGCCCATCTGACGAGCAATATCCTCTGTCGCATTGCCAATCACTAGCACTCGCTCCCCGCCGTTTAGAGGCAAGGTCTCGTCCTGATTTTTCAGTAATACCAAACTCTGACGAACCGCATCACGAGAGAGCGCTTTAACATCGTCACCCCACAGTGCATCTTCGCTACCCGCAAGGTGGCGCTCCGAAGGCTTAACCGTATCGAACATACCGGCACGCATTTTCACGCGAAGGATACGGCGCACTGCATCGTCAACGCGTTCCTGCGAAATGATTCCTGCGTTGACGTCATCAATTGTATTGAGGAGAAAGGCTTCCCAGTCATCAGGCACCATGATCATATCGACACCCGCATTAATGGCCGAGGCACAGTGTGCGTTTGAACAACCAGGTAAATGGCCATGGCCATTCCAATCACCCACCACGAAGCCATCAAAACCCATACGCTCTTTCAGCACGGTAGTCAGCATGTAGTGGTGACCATGAAGTTTGTCGCCATTCCAACTATTGAAGGAAGCCATAACCGTTTGCGCACCAGCGGTGAGGCCGCCGACGTAACCTTGAGCATGGACATCAAATAACGCTTGCTCGCTAACTGAGGTCTCGCCTTGGTCAATACCCTCGGAGGTTCCACCGTCGCCTACAAAATGTTTAATGGTAGCGATAATATGGCCATCGCCGAAGCGATCGTCATCTTCTCCGCCCTGAATTGCGGCAACCATTTCATAGGCATAGTCACGAACCATGTCAGGGTTCTGACCGTAAGACTCATAGCTTCGGCCCCACTGGTAATCCATCGCAACAGCCACGGTTGGTGCAAAGGTCCAGTCGATACCGGTGGCGATAACCTGTTCCGCTGTCGCGCGACCAATACCTCGCATCAACTCCGGATTACCAGCAGCCCCGAGACCAAAATTATGGGGAAAGAGTACCGCCCCAAGCACGTTATTGTGGCCGTGAACCGCGTCCGTGCCCCAAATTAGCGGGATAGGCTCGTGTGGAAGGTCATCAGTGGTAGAAGCTTCCCAATAACCGTCAGCGATGGCTAGCCAGTCATCCACGCTGGCGTATCGATCGCCATTTGGATGTGAACCGCCACCATTTAAGACACTACCAAGACGATATTTCAGCACATGTTCTGGGCGAACATGGCGCAATTCACCCTGCACCATCTGAGCCACTTTATGCTCAAGTGTCATATTCTGAAGAATGGCATCAACCCTAGCTTCAAGCGCTTCGTCGACTTTCACTTCGGAGTCGATTTCTGGCCAGATAGCGGGATTACCATTAAATCCATTCGCTAGGCGGGTATGTTGCATTGGGTCAGTGTAGGTCTCTCCTAACGTACCCTCATCAGATGGAGACTGAGAGCAACCAATGCCTGAAATTCCGATAGTAATGGCAATAGCAAGTAGCTTTTTCATTATTCTAATCCATTTGCTTAGTTGAACGATGATAGATGAAAACCAAATGTAAGCGCTTTCAAATTTAAATTAGTGTAGCGAATCATTAATTAATAAACAAGTTGTACCGCTGAAACTAGGTGAATTTGAGAAATATGTTAGCGGTAAGCCGCCCGGCGTCCAGCTCCGATGAAATATCTAAACTGGCATCTACCTGGGTTGAGTGCAGAAGGTTGCCTGGATAGACCACGATTCGACCAGCTTTATAAGCAACCTTAGCAACCTGCTCGAAACTGGTATCACTGGAAGTGATGTAGGTATCGCGCACTGAATCGCTTGTCAGCTCCTGATTCAAACGGTTGAAATATTCCTGCTCATTCGCATCAGTAATCTGCGACCAACCGGTAGCGCGATGCCGATAAAATGCTGTACCGCCATGTTGGCCGTCATTAAGGTAGTGCAGCACCGCAAAGTTAAGGGCTTCCGTTGCATCGATGTGGGGCATTGTTTGCGCCAAGCTTAACTCACCAGGGGAGCGGGTTATTAGCGAATACACCGCTTGATTTAACCCTACCTGATAGCGCGAGGGGATATTGTAAATATCGTATAACTGATGATAGATAGCGCCGACCACCTTTTCTATATAGGGCATCGCCAACGGCGCTCGAACCCCTGGATAGTAGGTATCGGCGACAGTAAACGTTGCACTCCGAGCACTCTCCTTCGCCATCTTCGTCAGCGCGGGATCAACGTCATCGAAGATCAGGAGCGGTGTCCGCTGATCGCCAATGCTGAGTATCTCCGGTTTCCAACCCATCATTAGGCCATCGCTGCGCGCTTAGCCGGGCAATAATGCTGCAAAAATTCCTCATGCTTTGGCCACGCCGCTACTTGCTTGGTGAAGGAAGTTTTTATATTTTCCAGAAAACGCTGCAACTCATCATTACTCATGACATCTACCGCTGGGTGGTAGTGCTGCGGCAGAAGGCCCTGTCCAATCATGACCTGTAACCATGAAGCTTCACCAAATAGTTCGGCACCGTGCTTATACACTCGCCCACTTTGCAAGAACATATCGAGGCGATGTTGGAGAGAATCTGGAATCTGCATGTTTTTGCAGTGGCGCCAAAACGGCGTATCGTCGCGCTCTGTGACATGATAATGCAGGACAATAAAGTCCAAAATATTATGCATTTCCATCAAACTCTGCTCATTGAACTCATCACGAACTGCTGACTCTATCCCGTCGTATGGGAAGAGCTGCAGCAACCTTAAGACACTGCGCTGAATCAAATGAATACTGGTAGATTCCAATGGTTCAATAAAACCGCTTGATAGTCCTACAGCAACACAGTTTCGGTGCCAGTGTTTTCTACGGGTACCTGTGCGGAATTTAATGGCGCGAGGCTCAGTCTGAGTCTCACCTTCAATATTACCTAGCAGGGTACTGCGAGCTTCGTCATCAGAGCAGAAACGACTACTATAAACCAGACCATTTCCTACCCGAGTTTGCAGTGGGATTCGCCACTGCCACCCAGCGCCGTGAGCGATAGAACGAGTGTAAGGAATCGGCGACTCCACCGAACTAGTCTGCACGGCAAGCGCCCTATCACAGGGAAGCCAGTGACTCCAATCGTGATAGCCCGCATGGAGAGTCTCCTCAATAAGTAAGCCACGGAATCCAGTGCAATCAATGAATAGGTCGCCCTCAATCACGTCACCTGATTCCATCTGTAACGCCGCAATGTCCCCGTCCGAGAAACAGTCAACGGCACGAATCTTTCCTTCAACACGTTTTACGCCATGTTTTTCAGAAAATTCGCGCAAAAATTTAGCATAGGCCGTGGCATCGAGGTGCAGCGCATGATTACGATCTTGATTCGGTGACACTGCGAAGCGTTGCGCCTCACAGGCAATATGCTCTTTACAATAATCGCCAATCTGTGAGGCAAAGCCTAGCTGCTGCCCCTTAAGCCAAAAGTGCTGAAACCCCGCCGCCCAGTGATCTTGACCAAGGTAGCCAAAGGAGTGGATATAGTCTTGGTCCTTCTGGCGCCAGTTTTCAAATTTGATACCCAATTTAAAGGTCGCATTCGTGGCCTTCATGACATCCGCTTCGGTCAGGCCCAGAACATCATGAAAGAGGTGTAAAGTAGGGATAGTAGCTTCGCCCACGCCAATAGTACCAATTTGGTCGGATTCAACTAGGGTGATGTCTAGCTGCTTACCCAAAAGCTTGCCAAATGCTGCTGCGGTCATCCAACCAGCCGTTCCTCCTCCGGCGATTACTACCCGTTGAACTCGACCACTTTGCTGAGCTGTTGTTGTCATTATTTTGCCCTCGATAACTGACGCATAATATCGTCCAAAGTTTGCCGAACGATATCGCTGTTAGGATGATCCGCCAACAACCGCTGTGCGGCTGCAGGTAATTGTTCCTGCGCTAAACTAGGATCATCAAATACATAGAAATTAAAGATACTCTGCCACGCTGCTTTTTCCTGTGGAGCGAGGTTACGAATAGCCAACATTGCGGCTTTGAGTGCAGCTGACGGAACGAGGCCGTTGCCTTCCTCGGCAAGCCACCAATGGTTATACAGCACATTAAAGTCACCTAGAGACTCTACATGATGCCACCACATGCTCGGGATATAGAGTGCGTCGCCCGGTTCCAAGGTTACGGAGAGTCCTGTCTCAATAGCAGTGCGGAAACGCGGGAACTGTTCAAAATCGATGGCCTCGAAATCTACCAGACTAACTTCCTGGCCACCGGGAGCAAAATCAAAGGGTCCGGGATAGAGGTTATTTATCTGTCCAGTTGGGAACAATGTAAAACGACGACGCCCTACTAAATTACAGGCCAGGTTTCGCGGATAATCATAATGCGCCGCAATGGTGCACGGCGAACTCACCCAAAGATAGGGGAAGGCTACTTCAGCAAGGTCTACCGAGTGATTGTCGGCAAACTTAGGGAACCATTGACGCACATCCGTTGAGCCCATGTAAACGGCCTCACCGTTCTCTTTCTCTTGCTGCTCATTGAGTGTATCGAAGAAAGTCTGCAGCGAAATTCTTCCGCCACTGTAATTAAACTGCTGAAGGTTGGCCGAGTAAAACACCTTCCCTCGTTCCTTCGCCGGTACCCGACTTGCGCTCACCGGCTTGCCGTTATACTCAGATAATAAGAGTGCTTGCGCGGCCAAATCACCCTCTTGGCCTGCCCTCACTAACGGGAAGTCAGAGCAAAAATTTCGCAAAACCTTCGGCTCCGTAAGATGGTTTAAGGCAACTTGGAGCCCCGCACCCACATCGCCCTCAAAGTCAGCGACCGTAGCCAGATCAAAGTCATGAATGCTCGGCAAGGTCATGTAATTAGCCCAATTGCTGATTTTTGAATTCGATTAGTCGCTTAACCTGGCTGTGCGAGGCGCAGATATAATAAATGGCTGCAAGATCCTTAGATTTGTACAAATCCTTGAGTTGATCGTCGTTCAGCTCATTGAGTCGATCTTCATTGATAGTGTGTAAGCCAACCATTTCATGCTTATTACCGTCGGCAAGTGTAATAGACAGCGTCACCGGTTCAATGAGGTTCAATTCTGTCAGCTTCGCGACAAACCGCTGGGCGTCATTCAAACCGTGATGGATGGTCTCTAACATATCCGCAACCTGTTGAAGGTATTGTGACTGGCCGCCATGCTCATCAAAAAGCGCCACTCCGTCTTCTTGGTTCACACGCGGACTCTTCGTATCAAGGAGGACAACTCGCTGAGGTTTAGACTCGCCGTTTTCCTCAACGGTTTGTTGACCAATTAAAAACGGCTGACGCTGAACCATAAGCGGTAAGTAATTTGCTTGCCACTTGCCATCTTGGATAAATAGGTTTGAACCGCTCTCGAAGCCATGTAACGCTACGGGTAGCAGCGAGTTAAGTTCAACATCATGGTGAAAAAAGAGCGGATACTCGCCCTGTAACGAGCGGAATTCCCATGGGAAGGTCACACTAAAAAATTGCTGTCCGACTAACTCTTGGCTTGTGCCTCGGTTGATTTTCACATGCTGATGGTCAGCTTTATTCACTACTTCATGGTTCGACATAACTCGCCCTTTCTAATTATCGTTATAGGATTGATGTCTTCGCTGATATCAAAGACTGCAGAAGCGCCCGATTAGTAGGCAGCCCCTGGCGATACTTTTGCTGGCGCCGCTGAATGTCTTCAATCAACGTCACCAGCTGTTGATGATCACGTTCACTACACTGTAGCGGCTGGGAATTTCCGGTAATACCGTAAAAAATATACTGATAGCTGGCACTGGGAAACAGCGCATTGCTTGCAAAATCATCTGTCGACGGTTGACGATTTCCCCACAGTGCCAGTTTATCTGCCAAGCCCATGGGCCAGCTATCGGGATTGATATGATCCTGCCAATAGTCCGAGTCGCGCTGGCTAAAAACATAATGCAACTTGAGAAATTCGACAATATTTTCCCAATGGGCCAAGAACTTACGATTGAACTGAGTGGCTAAGATCGGTAACGAGGCCGTTGCGCAGGGTAGATTACGCGCAATAAACTTTGCCGATTCCTCAACTAAAACAATGGCCGTGGCTTCAAGTGGCTCCAAAAAACCGGCGGCCATGCCGATTGCCACACAGTTCTTGTGCCAAAATTGTTTTTTATGACTGGGATTGAACTCCAAGTGTTTCGCGTCAAGTGTTTGCACTGCTCCCACGCCGGTTTGCTCTAAATAGTCGCGTAATCGCTGCTCCGCCTCGGCTTCCGAGAGGTGACGACTACTGTAAACAATACCTGTACCTCGACGGGTCTGGAGTGCGATATCCCAAATCCAACCCTCGTCGTGCGCGGTTGCTTTAGTTAGCGATGGAATAGCTTCGGAATCAGAGCTGTAGGGAGCTTGAATAGCCACCGCTCGATCGTTGAAAAGGACATCGGCCACGCTTTCATTAGCAATGCCTAGCGCCTCACCCAGCAATAAACTGCGACTGCCGGTGCAATCAACAAAGAGGTCTGCCGTGATAGTTTGGCCTGATTCTAGCATTAACGACTCAATGCCCTGCTCGCTAACATCAACACTTTGAAGGTTTGTTCTAAGTAATTCGACACCCAGATTTTCGACCGAATGCTCTCGCAAGAGCTCCGCGAACTCACCGGCATTAAGGTGGTAACCGTAGTTTAGCGCGAAGGCATATTCAGGCGTAGTCGCTTGTTTTGGCGCAAGACCCTCTTTGGCCAACAACCCTTGGACGCTGAAGCGATCAGCAAAGGGGACGCTATCCTGTTGTGCGCTCCAATGTTGGCCGGCGGGAATATCCGCGGCTACTTCAGCAACGGTAAAAGGATGTACATAGTGATGACTGGCATGATTCCAGCCAATGAATTCGGTTCCCTGCTTAAAGCTTGCACTACAGCGAGAGAGAAACTGTGATTCTTTAATACCAATGGCTTGTAGAGATGAACGCATGGATGGCCAGGTTCCCTCACCAACACCAATGGTGGGTATATTAGGAGATTCTACTAAGGTAACTCTAAGTGGGTATTGCGGAGCATTTTGTGCACTGGCAGCAAGAAGTGCTGCACTCAACCAACCGGCTGTGCCGCCGCCAACAATGACAATGTGAGTGACAGTTTGCGATTTCATAACAACAGATTACCGCAGGGTGTTCAGACAGTGAAGAAAAAAAGACGCCGAGAAACTCGGCGTCAACTTGGGAATCCAACTACTTGCAGTTAGAAAGCGTAACGTGCGCCAACCACCCAGCGAGCTCCTCGCTCCTGGAGACTCAACACCTGCTGAGAGGCACGACCATGGGTGCGTGATGCTTCGTCAGTAATGTTGTAGCCTTCAACCATCAACTGAAGACCTTCAAGCATTGGTAGTGAGTAAGAGATACTCAAATCAATTTGCTGATAGGCTTCCGTATAGGTTGGGTTGGCTCCGGTACCATCACCGGTAGCGCTGAGGAACTTATCACGCCAGTTCCACGCGACACGAGCTGACCAGGCATCGTTCTCAAAGAAACCAACTAAGTTTGCGGTGTCTGAGATACCTAAGATAGCCTCTTGCGGCGTGAGCACATAGTTATCAAATTCATTATCTTGATTCACTAATGTGTAGTTAGCCTGCATACCAAAGCCTGACTCGCCAAACACATGTTGAACGGCTAGTTCAACACCATCAATGGTCTCTTCACGTTCATTGTTGGTCGGGATGGTCACATCAAAAACTAAATCATTATCGGTAGCGGAATCACCACTAATCACACCTACGCCACGAACATAGGGATCCGAAGGATCTACCAATGCATCGGAGCCGTAGTTGGTGAAGATGTAGTCGCGAATATCGGTGGAATTGCTTCCTACCGCTGCAACCGCCTCGTCATACTTAGCTCCATCTGCCGGGTTAGGTAGATTGAACACCGTGGATTCAACAATTGAGTTACCAATGAAGTTAGTAAGGTTCTTAGTAAACAGACCTACTGACGCGTAGCTTGAATCGTTGTAGTACCACTCCAACGACAGATCGAAGTTCTCGGACTCCAAAGGTTCCAAGCCTGGGTTACCAGCCGAACCACTACCACCACCTCGATTAGCAATAGTACCAATTACCGTACCACCTTTAATTGAGTTGTAGTCTGGGCGTGAGATAGTTTGACTGTAGCCCGCACGAGCAATGATATCTTCGGTCACATCAATATTGAAATTGATGTTAGGTAAGAGGACATCGTAACTGCCGTCTTGAACCAAAAGCGTTAGCGGATTGGCACTATCACGAACCAAAACGATTTCGGTATCCGCTACCCAGTCAGCACCCGCATAGTTCGCAGAGTATGCGACTGAATTCACATCTGTTTCTTCGTAGCGTAAACCTACGTGAACGCTCCATGGCATTGCCGCAGAGTCATCACGGTAGTTCCACTGACCATAAACAGCATTCGTTGTTTCTTCCGTTAAACGATCAGTATCCGTGCCAAACTGTGTTGATGGGCAGAACATCGTGCCACAATCGCCAACTAGCGCATCCGCAGGGAAAGAACTTGGTGTGTAAAGACCTTCCGCCGCAGCTCGAAGCGATTCAAAATCAAAATCGAAGTAGACATTCTGAACCTCAGCACCGCCCACTTCAGAGAAGTCTCCGCGCGCTGAATCAAACTGATCCATAATAGATTTCGCAGGGAATAAGCTTGGGTCTAGATCGCCAGCAGCGCCTACACCACCCCAATCGTTTCGCTGAATATTAACGCTCTGCGAGTGATTGCTTACTTTTGTACTGCTAACGCCGAAATCTAAGTCACTCTCCTCAGAGAACATGAAGTTACCATTTAACTGATATTGGTCAACTTCAGAGAAATCCTGAGAATTACCAAACACACTACCCGTTACACGCATATCGGAAGGGAGAACTGCGTTACCACCGCCCACCGCTAGCATTGGCAGATCTTCAGTGAAGTCAGCCGTTGCTGAGGTACGAATAAATGCAGCGGTTGATAGAGTGTTACTTGATCCATTCTTCGAATCTGGAGTGCGTTCAGCAGTCGATTGCGAAGCATCGAATTCCAACCAAAGTGCATCGCTCACCTGCCATTCAAAGTTGAAGCCTAGTGCATCACCTTGGTAGCGATTAGCAAAGTCAGCCGCGGCCATTGATAAATCGGCCGGAGAGCCATAGGTCTCTGAATAAATTAGCGGGGCCGAAACCGGGCCATCCGTCCACACGTTCTCGGATGGCGCAAAAGTAAACCACGCTGAGATTTCATTTGACTGAGTCGCGATCGAATTTTCGTAGTAGTTGTAATCCAATGTTGCCGTCATATCATCAGACGGTGCCCACTGCAGCACTAACTGACCATTAAAGCGTTCCCGCTGCTGTTGTTCGAACTTGTAAATGGTGGTCTGAGGTACTGAGTACACATCGTTCGGACCCGGACGATTAACCTGTCCAGTCTGTGGCACACCGCCCCATGAATTTGTGTTGTCCTGATCACCTGTGAAGCTACGCCACCCTGTCCCGACATTAGCTTGCGCAGAACCGGATTCACGCTCTGAATAGGCACCCGAAATCGAAATGCCAAACTTGTCGTCAGCAAACTTCGTTGAATAGATACCCGACAGTTCTGGAGAAACCGTACTGTCCTCGGCTGACTCGTCGTACATACCTTTAACTGTCACTGACGCGCGAGTTTCGCGATTATCTAGCGGACGATTGGTTAAGAGGTTAATAGTAGAACCGATACCACCCGTCGGCATGCTCGCATCCGAAGTTTTATAAACGGAAACGCCCGTTACCATTTCCGAGGCAACATTTTGGAAGTCGAAGCTTCGACCGCCGGTTGTTCGAGCTAGCGTACGACCATCGAGCAACACCAAATTCTGATCGGGACCAATACCACGAACACTAACTCGAGAGCCTTCGCCGTTCGCTCGGTCAATCGACACACCGGTGATACGCTGAAGCGACTCAGCAAGGTTAGTGTCTGGGAATTTACCGATATCTTCAGCCGAGATTGCATCAACGATACCATCGTTATTACGTTTTACGTCTACTGCACGATCGAGCGATGCTCTGAAGCCGACAACTTCAACAGTCTCTAGGACTAAATTAGGATCTTCATTTTGATCTTGAGCCATTGCGCCGGTGGACGACATCATTGCTCCCAGTGCAACCGACAAGCCAGTAGCAAGTCTGGTACGGCTAAACGGTACCTTATTATTTATCATTATAATCTCCGAGATTTTTCAATAATTATTATGCTTCTCTTTTTATGTAAGCGCTTACTTTTACAACCCCTAATTCTTACCCATAAATGTAAGCGCTTGCATAAACCTAACGAAATTTCATTGTAGCGTCAACAAAAGATTAAGTATTTAACGTAATTTTGACATATCGATAGAGCTAGCTACGCACTAAATTTTTGCGAGTGATTCACGCTCAACCAGTGAGGGCTTCACTAGTGACATGTGGCCTACGCTGTGATGACCATAACAGGAAGAAAGAACCCAATTGGCGGCGTAGCTCGCCATTTCACCAATGGGGTGGTCAATGGTAGTTAAAGCAGGATAGAGATATTTAGCGTGAGTGACATCATCAAAGCCCACTACAGAAACATCTTGGGGAACCGAAATTCCCTGCTCTCGGAGCTTCAACAAAACTCCAGATGCCATCTCATCATTCGCACAGACTATTGCACGGTAATTGGGATTCTGAGTAAGTGCCTTTGCAGCACATTCGTAGCCGCTGGGAGCAAGATAATCGCCCTCATAGAGGTCCTGCTCTTTCCATGGCAATCCCGCTTCAACCAATGCTCGGCGATGCCCCGCCAGACGCTGACTGGCGTCCACCTTCCAACTTGGCCCTGAAATGTAGGCAATTTCTCGATGTCCTGCGGCAATAACCGCCTTGGCAGCTAAGTAACCTCCCAACTCATTATCAAGATCTACGGAGGCGACCGTTTCAGAATCAACCTGCCGACCGATTACCACGATAGGCACACCCTCCTTCTCTACTTGCTCAAGATAACTATCGCTCACAGACTCAACATGCAAAATGAGGGCGTCAACGCGTCTAGCTAGAAGGAATTGAATCGCATTTTTCTCGGACTCTTCGTTCGAGTGGCCCGCGGTAAAAATGGCGTGGATGTTAGCGGCACGAAATTTTGCTTCGATATTGGTCATCATGGGACCGTAAAAAGGGCCGTCTAGCTCCGAGATCACAATGCCGACTGTGTCAGTTCGGTTCGTAGCGAGAGAGCGAGCAATGGCATTAGGCCTAAAACCCAGTTCCTTCATTGCCGCCTCAACTTTAACTCGCGTACTCTCGCGCACCTTTGCGCTGTTATTGACAACGCGAGACACGGTAGCTAATGAGACTCCAGCCAACTTTGAAACTTCATAGATTGTAGCCACGCTAAGCTCCCGGTAAGTTTTCTGTCGAATCTGGCTGAGTGAGCTTTTTATACCACATCGAGAGCGCCGCAACGATAATAAAAAATACCGCAGGAAAGACACTAAAGCCCATCGCAATGGTTTCTTTGGACGTCTCCGTTAGCTGAGCCCCCGCTTCATAGTCCGCTAACATTAGTACCCAGACCGCTAACGCTCCGCCTATTGCGACGCCCACTTTTATCATAAATATCACGGTAGACACCACCACGCCTGCTTGACGAATTCCAGTCTTAGCTTCACCAAAACGAGCGGTCTCGGTGATCATTGCCCAAAAAATGGGGGCATGCGACTGAAATACGAAACACCATACTAGATACGCACCAATACCTGCATAGGCATTACCGGGAGGAGCCAAGACAGCGATACTCGACACCACCGCAGTTACGACCATGATAACGGCTAGAACACTCGCTTTGTTGTAGTGCTTAGGTAATTGGTTCACCGCCAAGCATCCCAGCATATTCAATAGCATCCCGGCTGCCAATACCGCGGAGACATGGTCACCCATCGCCAAGAAATATCGTAAGTAGTAAATGGCTAAGGTTGTTTTAATCACATTCCCGGTGAGTAACATAAGCGCCATAAAAGTGATCAAACGCCAGTGATAATTGCGCCAAAGCGCCTGAATATCTTCAATCAATGTGTGGCCTGGCTCATTTCGGACCACAACTCGTTCACGGGTACCACGAAAACAGAACCAGAATAGAACAACACCAACGGTAGCCATTAGACCCACAGGGATGAAATACCCTCCAGCAAGGTCAATAAACTCAAAATAATCTACCAACGGCCCCATTACTGCCGTAACAATAATGCCGCCCAGCATGGCACCAATGAACCGGTAGGACTGAATGCTGACCTGATCTTTGGGGTCTGGTGAAATTACAGCGGCTAATGCCGAATAGGGAATGTTTACCGCCGTGTAAGCCATCATCATCAGCGTATAAGTGATATAGGCATAGACCAATCGGCCTGCATAATCGTAGTCGGGCACAATGAAAACCACAGCGAAACAAATACCAAGTGGGATTGCCCCGCCGCAAATGTATGGTCGATAGGCCCCCCAACGAGACTTGGTTCGATCGGCCACATAGCCCAGCAGCGGATCCGTCACTGCATCAATCACTCGCACCACCAAAAACAACATCCCCACGTCAGCGGGCTCAAGGCCCATTTTGTCCGTGTAGAAGAACGCCAGGTAGAGGAGCACAACCTGAAAAACGAGGTTACTCGCCACATCGCCTAAGCTATAAGCCACTTTTTCCCGACGCGAAATCATCTGCTGATAATCCAAAGCTATTGTTATAAGAATGGCTACATCATAGAGTTAATTATGCCAACTATTCAAACGGAAGCTCACTATGCCTATCAAGACGCTACCCTATTGCCTCATATTGTCTTTACTTTTAGCGCTCCCTTCTTGCGGTCAGCCGCGCGATGAACAACCAAATTATTATGAGATTTCGAGAGCGGATTATCAGGACCATCTCGAAGGATTTTGGTTAGGACTTTCCATTGCTAACTGGACAGGTCTGGTTACTGAAATGGACAAAATTGGCGGCGAAGGTCAGCACGGTCAGTTCTACACGCGCGATGATTGGGGTAAGCCAGACCAGCCTAGCATTTGGGGCCAGGGTGTTCCCAGTGACCTGTCTGCCAATATTGACTGGGTACTCGTTGAACCCGGGGAGTCATGGGGTGCTGATGATGACACTGATATCGAATATATCTACCTTGATCTGCTAGCGAAGTCTCCATCGGTGCGACTTAGCGGCGAACAAATTCGCTCCGCGTGGATAGCACATATCTATCGCGACGACGAAACCCCCTTCTCGACGACTGAGGGGCAACCAGAGAATTATCTTTGGGTATCTAACGAAGCGGCCTTTGAGTTGATGCTTAACGATGGCCTTATTCCTCCTTTAACCTCTGATCCAGAACTCAACCCTCACACGGATATGATTGATGCACAGTTAACGACAGAACTCTTTGGTGCGCTTACCCCTGCTCGTCCAGACATCGCTCAATCTTTGGCTGAACTCCCCATTCGCACCACCGCAAGATCCCACGCAGAATACGCGGCTCAGTTCTATGTAACGCTGCACTCTCTGGCACTGGTGAACGACGAACAGCGAAGTCGAGCGGAGCAAATTCATTGGCTAGCTATGCAGGGTCGCCTCACACTTCCCAATGATTCTTACACCGCAGCGATGTTCGACTTCGTCCAACAGCAATACCAACAGGGGGTAGCTTGGGAAGCCACCCGCGATGAGCTTTATCAACGTTATCAAGTTGAACAGCAGGATGGCTACGATATCAGTTCTCGAGACCTATATTGCAATGGCTGTTTTGCTGCGGGCATTAACTTTGGTGCAAGTATTATCAGCCTCCTATACGGCGAAGGCGACTATCAAAACACCGTGAAATTGGCGGTATTGATGGGTTGGGATTCCGATAATCCGGCGGCCACCTGGGGCGGCCTTATTGGGCTTATGGATGGACGAGCTAAACTGGCACAACAGTTTGACACACCGCTCTCGGACAGCTTTAACATTGGTCGAACGCGTAAGAATTTCCCGAATAATGGCCTCGATACCTTTCCCCAGATGGCGGCAAGAGGGGTGCTTATAATCGACCGCATTGTGAGTGAAGAACTAGATGGCATCGTCGATCTCGAGGAGGAGGTTTGGCTGATCCCTCGCTCAGTCGACTAAAGACTTCAACGCGCCGTCTTGCGGATAAGCAATGTTGTCGGCGCTTGCTGCGACGGATCAATCTCGTCTAAGCTAGCGACAATTTTCTCCAACGTAGGATTTCCAAATTATGTTTAAGTTCCCTATTTTTCTGTCTGTTCTTCTGGCTGCAAGCAGCGCTAGTTTCGCTCAGACTGTAAGCTACGCTATTGGCACCTACACCAGCGGGAGCAGTGAGGGAATCTACGAACTCCAATTTAACCAAGAGTCCTTGACCGTCGAGTTAGCACTTATAGCTGCCATGGAAAACCCTAGCTTCGTACTCATTGCTAATGATCAATTGATTGCCACTAACGAAACTAACCAAGGAGCCATCAGCATTCTTAAACACCAGCAACTGAGTCAGATACTCTCTGCCGAAGCGCACACTTGCCACGCAGCCATCTCGGCTAACGGTGAATGGTTGGCAGCGGCTAATTATTCAGGTGGTTCGAGCTCCGTGTATAGGAAGGAGAATGACCAGTTCAGCGACTACCATACCTTCCAACATGTGGGCCATGGGACCCATCCCGACCGACAGGAGGGGCCGCACGCACACTGGGTTGGCTGGCTTAGCGATAATTCACTGCTAGCGGTGGATCTCGGCACGGACGAAATTTACCAGCATATGCCCTCTAGTAAGACCTCATCAACCGTGTATCAAGGGCAACCAGGCGATGGTATTCGTCATCTCGCCATAACGGAGGATGAGCAACGTATTTTTGTGGTCAACGAACTAAGTAATAGCGTTGTTAGCGCTCGAAGGAATGCTGCCGGAACCTTCATTGAACAACACCGAGCCAGCTTACTTCCCGCTGATTATAGGGGCGGGCAAGCCTCGCACATTAGCCTTAATTCAAGCGAAGACCGTCTATATGTCGCCAACCGTGGACACAACAGTATTGCCGTATACGCTGTCGCCGAAAATGATTCCCTCGAACTACTTCAGCACCGAAGTGTTGAGGGCGATTGGCCACGAATGTTTTTGGTTGATGAACAAAATGAAGTGGTTCTAGTCGCCAACCAAAATTCGGGGAACGTTGTGATCTTCTCGCTTGAAGCCAACGGAATCATTGGCGATACCTTAGCCGTAATTGCTCTTGATACGCCTACGGCTATCGTCAAATTACCCTAAGATTTGAAATCTGAAAATATACAGAATTACCACCCGTTTCAGTAGCTAAATGAACGGCTATTTACGCGAGGATAGATGATCAATCCTTACCATGGAGGGGAGATTGATCATGCCACGCACTGCACGTTTAGTATCACCTGATGTCCCACTTCACATTGTTCATCGTGGGGTTAACCGACAACAAATATTCTTTGGGCTTCACGACTATTTGCTGTACATCCGGCTGCTAGTAGAAAAAGCCAAGGCTTATCATTGCGATATCCACGCCTATTGCCTAATGAGCAATCATGTTCACCTACTCATCACGCCTCATACCCAAACCGCACCAGCACTCTTAATGAAGGCCTGTGCCCAGCAGTATGCGCAATATTTCAACACCGCATTTGAACGAACTGGTCCACTTTGGGATAGCCGCTACAAATCCTGCTTAGTCGATAGTGATGAATATGTATTGGCCTGTTATCGCTACATCGAAGATAACCCAGTTCGCGCCGGGATGGTGAATGCGCCGAGCGGATACCCCTGGTCCAGCCACTTGGCGAACGCCGAACAAGATCACTGTCCTTGGCTGACACCTCACGCTAGCTTTCTCGCACTCTCAGAAAACAAGCAAGCTCGTTGCGCTGCCTATCGAAGTTTGTTCCAAACGCCTTGCAGTCAAACGCAGGAGGACATACGGAAGGCCACCCACAGCAATTTCGCCTTTGGCGCTAAGAACTTCGTTGAGAAGCACCTTGCCGCCGACAATCGCCGGCGAATTGGTTCGCGCCGAAAACCCAAAAAGCCACCCCAATAGGGTGGTTTCTCTTTACGTGTCACACCGATTGGGGTCGGGTACATAACCGCTTCCGAGGGGCCTGCAATATGGGGTCGGATTTGGGGTCGGGTACATAACCGCTTCCGAGGGGTCTGCAATTTGGGGTCGGATTTGGGGTCGGGTACATAACCGTTGAGCTGAATTAGATGTGACTACGCTAGAGAAATCAACGGCTAGCGACGGACAGTATGTACCCGACCCCTAATTGCACTCCCTTGCAGGCCCCTAAAAAACCAAACCCGTGGTATGTACCCGACCCCTAATTGCAAGTTATGTACCCGACCCCATTTACCACCCAGCCGCATCCAGCACGGTTTCGGGGCACGCTTCAATCACGTCCTTGAGCTCTTCTTTCCAGAGATCCAAGTTGGCTTCATAGCGCTGCCACAAACCTAAGGCTGAGGTATAGATAGGTTGGCGAACCTGCTCCGAACTCGCGGTCTTCACCGCCCGTTTATTCTCGTAGTAGCGCAAGCATTGCTCTTCGAACGGCAGCCCACAGAATTCAAGTAGCCGACGAACCTGCCATTCCAACCGAGTGACTGTATCCTCATAGTGAACATCAAGTACCTCACCGGGAAATACCTGGTGCCAATGATCCATGATCTTTACGTACTGTTGATAGTATTCCGCTAGCTCGAACTCGTCGTAGGTGAAATTCTGGCCTTTGGCGAATAACTGCTTGTGCGCGCCCAACAAGCTGTCCAAGGGAAAGCGACGAGTGTTGATGATCTTAGCGTTGGGCAGAATCAACTTAATCCAGCCTACGAAGCTAAAGTTGTTCGGCATTTTATCAATAAACAACGGCGTACCTTCCACCCGGTGATGCTTCACCTGTTGCAGATACTCTTTACCGTATGCCGCCCAATCACGAGCAGTCAATTCACCTAGCGTCTCGGGGAACGTTAAGCCATCACTTCGGTATTTTGCCGTTGAATAGGCGATATTCGCCGCATTTGGCAACTCAGAGGTACCCTCAACCTGAGAGTGACTTGATAGAATTTGCTCCACTAATGTCGAGCCGGAACGAGGTAAGCCTACAACAAAAATAGGATCCGGTGCGTCATGCCCTAACCCTAAATGTTGCTTTACAAACTCTGGAGTGAATACCGATTGGACACGCGTCTGAAGCAACTGAAATTCAACGGGATCATAATCCACCAGCCCGCGATTTTGATGATTACCAGCGCTGTAGTGCTGCCAGGCACTGTCGTAGTCCTTTCGATCCTCGTATGCCTTTCCTAGGGAAAATTCAAAGTGAACGCGAGCCTGCTCGCTCAGCTCCGCACTCTCTAGCTGAGCCTCCATGGCCGCAACCTCCTCATTCTCAAACTTGAAAATCTTCAAGTTCGCCATACTCCAATAACTCTCGCCCAAATCAGGTTTTAGGCGAATAGACTCACGATAGGAAGCAAGCGAATCCTCTAGGCGACCTACCGTTTTATACATATGCGCCAATGACATGTAGACGCCGGCCGACTGAGGATTAATGCTCAAACTCTGTTCGAAGGCCGAAATCGCAGCATCGACATCTCCTAAGTTCGAACTGGCATTACCCAAGCCCGCCCATGCCAAATCATCGTCAGGTTTCAGCGCCACCAGCTCCTTAAAAGCCTTCACTGCTTCTTGCCACTTCTGGCTATCAATGAGCACCGAGCCCAAATTATGCCACGCCTGATGAAAGTCCGGCGCTATCTCTACCGCTCGGCGCAGCAAGGCTTCGGCATCAATAATTTTGCCGCCTGCCTCGTGATAACAAATAGCCAAAAAACGCATCGCATTAACGTTTTGAGGGTTCTCACGGAGTGCATTTCGAAACGCCTCTTCCGCCTCTTTTTTACGCTCTGCCCGCCAATGTTCGGCGCCCATTGCCACCAGTGCGGCATCGTTGTCTCTATCCAAAAATCCCATGAAGGCCTCGTCCGCCTCATCGGTTCTTCCGGCCGCCACCAGGGCTTGAGCCAACTTTTTATGGAATCGCGGTTGTTTAGGGTCCATCTGAATAGCACGTTGCAGTAAGGTCACCGCTTCATCGTACTGCCCTTCAATACCCGCCACGCTACCCAAATCCTCGTAAAAGGCGGCATAGTCCGGCGCCAGCTTGATACCGAACTCAATCTGCGCTTTGGCTTCATCAAGGCGATTCATCTGAATCAGTGCATGTCCAAGGACCTGAACATGGGGAATACTGCTGGGGTTTAGTACCAGAAAATCTCTACAGACGCGTTCGGCCTGCTGCGGGTTACGCTGCTTCATCGCCCCAACGGCTTCAGCAATACTGGTTTGTGCTTCGTGATTAGGTGTCGTGGTTGCGGTCATATAGCCCCCTATGCCATCAATGGCTGCAACTGAGAATCTTGCGCCAACGCTTCAAGCAACCATGCTCTGAAGAGGCGAATTTTTTCATCGTTCATACGTTCATGCCTACATACCGCATACCAGTCGCCACCAGCTCGAGAACGCTGACCAGGGAAGATTTCCCGCAACATGCCAGAGCGCAAATCTTTATCCACGTAGGGCTGCATTCCTAGCGCCACACCTAAACCCTGCATAGCGGTTGATAGCGCATGGTCGTAGCTGTCGAACTGCAGACCTTCCGATGAGTCAATATCCGTCACACCATGATCCTCTAACCAAATTGACCAATCATGGGGCGAAGGATGCACCTGTAAGATGGGGCAACCCACTAAATCATTCGGCTCCGTCAACTGGTGCTCGGCAATCAACTTCGGTGAGGCAACGGGAAACATCTCGGAGGTAAATAAATAGTCATAGTGAAGATCCTCGCTAACCCGCTGACCAATCATGACGCAGACGTCTACATCGTCGTGGCTAAAGTCCACGTCCACCTGAGATGTATTCAAGCGTATCTTAATATTGGGATAGGCCGCGTTGAACTCAGGTAACCGGGGAATCATCCAGCGAATAGCGAACGTACTATAGAGCTGAACAGTGAGAATATCGTGGTCCTTCGGCTTAAGAATGAGTTCGGTACCCTCGGCAATTCGGTCGAAGGCTTCGCGAATAATCGGGTAGTAGGCCTTTCCGGATTTTGTGAGGTGGACCGCTCTGGCCTTGCGCTCGAACAGACTTATATCTAAATAGTTCTCCAGTAATTTAACCTGGTGACTAATGGCTGAGTGCGACACAAACAGCTCGGCCGCAGCATCCTTAAATGAGCCTAATCGCGCCGCTGCTTCAAAACTTTTTAACGCGGTTAACGGAGGTAAACGTTTACGCATAATTCAACCTTAACTCGTTATTATTAGATTTATAGGTGAATAAAACTTGACTACAAGAGTTTGAACATTTGCAGTTGCCATGTCAACATAGCTGTTCTCAATTTAATCAACAACGCCGTAAACACAGGGATTCACTATGAGCAACGCGCAAACCCAAAACCTAAAAGAAGCCGTTTTTCATGCGCAATCGTTGATAGATAATAACCAATTCACCTTGGCCGAAGAGCAAGCCAGGGAGATTCTGGTAGTGGTCCCGGGTGATATTAATGCACTGCGCGTACTTGGTACCGCACTGCGTAAACAGCAGCGTAACAGTGAAGCTCAACAGCACTTAGCGCAGGTTGTTCGCCAACAGCCCAAATTTGCGCTCGCCCAGCAGGAACTGGGGTTGTGCTTAGCGCATTTGGGCGAATTCGAAGCCGCTGTGACGCATTTGGCAACAGCCACCCAACTGGATGCGTCACTGTCCGCCGCCTGGCAAGGCCTTGCCAACGCCCATGGTGCCTTGGGTAACGAAGACGCCAGCCGCGCCGCACTGCATCAACAACTTCAGCATTCATCACAGGCTCCTGAGCTAGTAGAAGCCATGCAGGACTTTAATGCTCGCCGCATCGCCGAGGCCGAGCAAAAGGTCCGTAACTATCTAAAAAACCACCCTACGGATGTCTCCGCGATTCGCCTCCTAGCCGAAATTGCGATCAAGCTGAAACTCTACAACGATGCGGAAAAACTGCTCGAACGAGCACTAGAGCTGGCACCGGACTTTCACCTTGCTCGGTTGAACTATGCAAGCGCTTTGCTTGGCAGGCAGCGACCGCAGGAAGCGCTGGAACAAATTGCCGTCCTAGAGAAAAACGACAATGTAAATCCTACCTACCTCACCCTAAAAGCTGCCGCACAGGCTCAGTTGGGGGAGCTCGAGGAAGCGGTACTTACCTATAACTACCTCATTGAACACTACCCTGTACAATCCAATATAGTCATGAGCCTTGGCCACACGCACAAAACCATTGGCAAACAAGATGAGGCAATTGCCGCCTACCTAGAAACCATCAAGCTCAATCCAAATCTCGGTGAGGCCTACTGGAGCTTGGCAAATATGAAAGTATTCAAATTTAGCGACGAGCTCCTCGCTCAAATGCACGGTCTTGCTAACGGTGGCAAACTCTCTCGTGACGATGCCTATCACCTTGCCTTTGCCCTGGGTAAAGCCTATGAGGATCGAAAGGAGTTCAAGCGGTCATTTGACTATTATGAGAAGGGCAATAACATCAAAGCGGTGATTGAACGCTACAGCGCCGATGCCAACCACG
This sequence comes from uncultured Umboniibacter sp., assembly GCF_947497555.1. Lineage (NCBI taxonomy): Bacteria > Pseudomonadati > Pseudomonadota > Gammaproteobacteria > Cellvibrionales > Cellvibrionaceae > Umboniibacter > uncultured Umboniibacter sp. The sequence continues at coordinate 60,184 of NZ_CANMGY010000011.1, read as the reverse complement.
CGGACACCCAACGTTCTATCAACACCTGTACGCCAGCGTTATTTGCCGACACCTCGCTCGGCTGTCAGCGCCCCGACCCTATTTTTGTTGTCGGTCTGCCACGTTCTGGCTCAACGCTGATTGAACAGATTCTCGCCTCGCACAGCCAAGTGGATGGCACCAAGGAGCTGCCTGATATCATCGCCATGGCGCGACGATTAGCCGGACGGAAGAAAAAGACCGACGCCTCTAACTACCCAGAAATCCTGGCCGAGCTTAGCGCCGAAGATCGTCTAAAACTGGGCGAAGAGTATTTGCAGCGTGCCGTGGCTCAACGCGGCAACGCCCCCTTCTTCATTGATAAGATGCCCAATAACTTCGCCCACATTGGCTTAATTCAGCTTATTTTGCCAAACGCCAAAATTATCGATGCCCGTCGCCACCCTATGGCGGCCTGCTTTGGTGGCTACAAGCAGCTGTTCGCTTCAGGGCAGCGATTTAGCTATCGCCTTGAAGATATTGGCCGTTACTACCAAGACTACGTGCAACTTATGTCACACTTTGACGAAGTGTTACCTGGGAGAATTCACCGCGTATGTTATGAAAATATGGTGAATGACACTGAAAATGAAATTAGAAAGCTATTAGCATATTGCCATCTAAGTTATGAAGAGGCTTGCGTGAATTTTCATCAGACTGAAAGATCCGTTAGAACGGCTAGCTCTGAACAGGTTCGCCAACCCATCTACACCAGTGCCGTTGCGTTGTGGAAAGAGTACAACGAGGCGCTCACCCCCCTCCAAGACCTACTTGCACCTACCATCAAAAGTTATGAGAAGGCCATTTTATAAAATGGCTTTCTATTCCCAATTTGCACCGGTAAAAAAGGTGAAATTATCTCACCTATAGGCGAATTTTCCTCGTTTGCTTTACCGTATGCAATGCCATTGAATATGGAAACACTGCTAATTCCTAGCAGGGTCGTGATGTATCCGCTTCATTGTGGATTCGACCTCCATTATTCAATAACTATAAGAACGATTCTGGAGACTACTAAATGAATAACCCTCGCTTGCCGCGTCGCGAGGCCAATAAGGCCCTAAGTCGCGCTCTAAATACTCAACTGAAACGCAAAGACCTTGCTATTGGTATCAGTGCCGCCGTGGCGAGTACAGCCGCCTTCGCACAGACTGAAGCACCGGTTGCCGCTCAAGCTACCGCTATTGAAGAAGTTCTCGTTACCGCGCGAAAGCGAACTGAGAGCCTTCAGGATGTACCAATCAGCGTTCAAGCACTCAGTGCTCGCGATTTGGAAGACCAAGGCGTTAGCAACTTCAATGACTACGCACTGATGCTACCTAACCTAAGCTATCAGTCTGCAGGCCCAGGCTTAGCTCAGGTATACATGCGTGGCGCATCGGATGGTGGTGACGGCAATGCGTCGGGTCAACACCCGAGCGTAGCGATCTACTTGGATGAGCAGCCAGTTACGGCTATTGGTCGTAACTTAGACGTTCACGTTTACGATGTTGCGCGTGTTGAAGCACTAGCCGGTCCACAGGGCACATTCTTCGGTGCATCGTCTCAGGGTGGTACCTTGCGTATCATTACTAATCAGCCAGACACCACCCAATTTGAGGGTGGCTTCGATGTCAGCTACGCCAACACTGATAGTGGCGAAGACAGCTACTCGGTAGAAGGTTTTGTCAATATTCCACTATCTGAAAGTGCAGCAATTCGCCTTGTCGGCTGGAATAAAGAAGACGGCGGTTACATCGATAACGTCTACGGCGAACGCACGTACGCCCTCTTCAACCCAGAAATGCCTATGGTTGTTGAAGACAACACTGACCGCATTGAAGAAGACTTTAATGATCTAACCAACACTGGCGCTCGTGCAGCACTTAAAGTTGACCTCAACGACAGCTGGACAGTAACCGCTAGTGCGATTACCCAGAAGCAAGAAACTGAGGGTGTTTGGTTCCATGATCCAGAAAATCCAAATGGCCAGGTTGGCGATCTTGAGATTCAGCGCTTCAATGATGACAGCAGTGTTGATCAGTTCACGCAGTTCTCTCTTGTCGCAGAAGGTGATCTTGGTTTTGCGACCGCTACTTACGCGGGCTCTCTACTTGACCGTGAAGTTGAGTACAACAACGATTACTCGGCCTACGCCGACTACTACTCAACTAGCTGGATTCAGTACTATAGCTGTGAGTACTACGGCACTGCTACAGCACCGTGTACTAGCAACAACATCATGTACGAAGAAGACAACCAGTATGACCGTAGCACGCACGAATTGCGTTTAGTGTCTAACTCTGAAGGTCCGTTGAACTACAGCGTGGGAGTTTACTATGAAGACAGTGATCACACCTACCGTCAAGAGTGGATTCAGCCTGGCATGGCGCAAGGACCTGACTTCGTTCAGCTAGACAAAGCAAATCTTTGGTATCTTACCGATCAGGTTCGTAATGATAAGCAAACTGCGGTGTTTGGTGAGCTTTCCTACGACCTAACCGACAAACTAACGGCAACTATGGGTCTTCGCTACTTCGATACCGAAAGCTCATTATCGGGTGTTTCCGGCTACGGTGTTATCGCTCCGGGTTTCCCAATTATCAATGTTGATTCTTCAGTGAGCGATTCAGATGTACTGAAAAAATTCAATGTTGCGTATGACCTCACTGACAACGTCAACCTATTCGTAACTTGGTCTGAAGGCTATCGTCCTGGCGGTATCAACCGTGACGAGACGCCGATCGTCGAGCGTACCTATAAGGCGGATTTCCTGACTAACATGGAATTCGGTTGGAAGAGCTCTTGGGCTGGTAACACGGTTCGTTGGAACGGTGCTTTCTATAGCATGGACTGGGAAGATATGCAGTTCACTAAGTTCGATTCAAGCTTTGGCTCGCCAGTTGGCCTAACGCTTAATGTGGGCGAAGCGGAAATCCAAGGTCTTGAGACAGATTTAACCTGGATCCCAGTTGACGGCCTAACGCTTTCGGGTGCAATGGCTTACAACGACGCTTCCTTTGCTGAAGATTTTGTCATTGGCGGCAATTCTTCACCATCGGGCACGGCGCTTCCGCATGTTCCTGATGTGAAGTGGAATTTCGCTGCTCGTTACGAATTCCCAATGATGGGTTTTGAGTCTCACATACAGATGGCTTACGCCAATGTGGATCAAAGCTATAATGATATCTTTAAGTATGCCGGTGGTGACACCACTATGGATCAGCGTCAAATTCAGGCGGGTTATGACAACCTGAATCTAACCGCTGGTGTTGAAACCGATGCTTGGGGTGTTGAAGCCTTTATCAATAACGCAACGGATGAGCGTGCAGAAATCACACGTTTCACCAGCAGTTACGATACGTCGATTACCACTAACCGTCCTCGTACGATTGGTGTTCGCTTCAAGATGCGCTTTGAATAAGTCGAAAGACTGATCAAGGGCGCCGGTCCCGGCGCCCTTTTTACTACATTTTAGGAGTTCACATATGGAACCACGAGTACCGGGACTATCCGCTGGTAGTACGGTTTTTATCTCGGCGGGTGCCTCGGGCATCGGCTTGACTATGGCAAAGCGCTTTCTCGCTCAGGACTGCTTAGTCCACGTGTGCGACATTAATGAGCAAGGCGTAGCGGATTTTATCGCCTCACACCCTAATGCAACGGGTGACGTGGTTGACGTGAGCGACTATCAACAGGTTAAAACGATGTTCGAAGGTATCGCAACGCGCTTCGGTCATCTTGACGTACTGATCAATAATGCCGGGATCGCTGGGCCAACCGCATCGGTCGAAGACATGGACCCCGACGAATGGGATAAAACCATCGCCATTGACCTCAATAGTATTTTTTATGTTACTAAGGAAGCAACGCCTCTCATGAAAGCGAAAGGCGGCGCCATGATTAACATTGCCTCCAACGCGGCGCTGTTTGGCTTTCCCATGCGCGGACCCTATACCGCCGCCAAGTGGGCTGTTCTAGGCTTAACTAAAACTTGGGCTATGGAGCTCGGCGTTAACAAAATTCGCGTTAATGCTATTTGCCCTGGCAGTGTCAACGGTCCCCGCATTGAAGGTGTGATCGAACGCGATGCCGCCGGACGAGGCATGACCACAAACGAGATCCGCACGGTTTATCAGCGCCAGAGCTCAATGCGCTTGTTTGTCGAAGCCGACGACATTGCCAATACGGCGCTATTTTTAGCGAGCGACATGGGCAAGTCGATATCCGGACAATCTATTGCGGTAGACGGCCATACCGAAGGCCTCTCAAACTTCTTAGAGCCATAGTTTGCCGACGCTTAGCTAACTTTGCTAAGTCTGAGATAACGCTTTGGCTTTACAGAAAGCGAGAGCACCAATTTTTTAAGTACTGGGCGGCAACGTCAACGCCGCCAATGACACTATTTAGGAGCGACACATGAAAGCTGCATGGTTTGAATCATTTGGAACAGCTGCGGATACACTGATCATCGGTGAGCAGGAAAAGCCTACCCCCGGTGCTGGCGAAGTACTCGTCAAATTGGAATATACCTGCCCGAACCCGTCGGATGTGAAGAAGCGCGCTGGCGCCTTCCCAAACTTGCTTGATAATGGTCACGTTATTCCTAACTCAGATGGGTCGGGCGTTATTGAAGCAGTCGGCGAAGGTGTTGATGCCTCGCGCATTGGTGAGCGAGTGTTTGTATACCAAGGTCAGTACGGACGTCTACTCGGCACCGCCGCGGAGTACATTGCCATTGAGAGCAGCCGAGCCCCCACATTACCAGACGAAGCCCCAATGGAAGTGGGCGCACTGATTGGCATTCCTGTCATGACGGCCCACCGCTGTGTGCATGCCGACGGCGATGTCGCTGGCAAGACCATCCTCGTCACCGGCGGCGCTGGTCGCGTTGGTTACTACGCTATCCAGTGGGCCAAGGCAGCGGGCGCCAAGGTTGTGGCTACCGCTTCAAACCCCGCGGATGAAGCTACCTGTAAGGAAGTGGGCGCTGACTTGGTGGTGAATCACCGCGAAGCCAATTGGGGCGAAGCTGTGGTAACAGCCTTGGGTGGTGAGAAAGTTGATCGCGTTGTGGATGTGGAATTTGGTGCCAACCTTCCCGAGGTACTTAAGTGCCTCAAGATTAATGGTGTCATTGCCACCTACTCCTCTACACAAGTTAAAGAACCCCAGCTGCCGTTCATTCAGATGATGTTCATGGACCTAACGCTTCGCATGGTCATTGTTTACGCCATGCCTGAAGAAGCTAAGATGCACGCTATTGCCGATACTCAGCGAATGTTGAGCGAAGGTAAACTCAAGCACCGCATTGCCCATAACCTTCCGTTCAGTGAGATGGTTAAGTCTAACGAACTGATTGAGCAAGGTGGCTTCGGCGGCTGTGTGGTAGTTCAGGTGACCGCGTAATCGAATGATGTTGTTGCAGTCAGTTAAGCGCATCGCTGTCATCGCGGTGCTACCGAGTGTGCTCTTGGGTTGTGGGGACGAAGAACTTAACTCGGTTAGCACCGCGAGCGGCGGTACTTACACAGGTGTTGTGGAGGCTCAAACGCTGAGCTTCCGCGGCATTCCCTTCGCCAAGCCTCCGGTAGGAGAACTTCGTTGGCAGGCACCGCAGGCAATTAGCCTCAGCGGTCATTACAACGCCACAGAATTTTCCAGCGCCTGCGTTCAGAATGACGGTAATGCTAATTGGTATCAGAGTGTGGCAGACAATTTCGACGGCCCCGCCGGCGTTATCACGACTCCAACTATTAGCGAAGATTGCCTCTATCTCAATGTTTGGACGCCAAAGCCCATTTCGCCCGACGCTTCCCTGCCGGTGATGGTGTGGATTCACGGCGGTAGTAATGTTAACGGTTGGGGCTTTGAACCGAATTACCTCGGAACGGAATTTGCCAAACGCGGCGTAGTGTTAGTTTCCATTAACTACCGCTTGGGTATTTTTGGCTACTTCTCACACCCGGATATGAAGAGCTCGCAAATGGCGCAAAACAATTTCGCCCTGCTCGATCAAATTGCCGCCTTGGAATGGGTGAAGGGCAATATTGAAGCCTTTGGCGGGGACGTTAATAACGTAACTATTTTCGGTGAATCCGCTGGCGCTGCAAATGTAGGATCGCTGCTTGCGGTGCCACAGAGCGACGGCCTATTTCACCAAGCTATCAGTCAAAGCGGTGGTTTTCAGCTATTGGATAGCGCTACGCTGACAGATGCCTATACCCAGGGCGAATCCATTGCCGCAAAAGCCAGCACTAACCTAGAAGGTTTGCGAGCGCTCACACACGAAGAGATTTCCACCCTAGCTGCAGAAATTGGTGACTATTCGCCCGTGGCGGGCGGGCCTACGCTGCCGCTCACGGTGGCTGAAGCGGCAGACTCTGCTCAGCTTCGTAGCGTGCCACTCATGATTGGCACCAATCTAGACGAGTGGTTGATGTATTTGCCGGCTGAAGTCACTGAGCAGGACGTTGCTGAGTTTCGCGCAACCTACCTCGCTGATACAGCGTCAGAACAAGTTGATCTCGCTTTAGCAGGTTTAAGCCCTCGTCAGCAGCTAGACCGACTAACCACCGCTCAACAAATGCTTTGCCCGAGTTTGGAATTTGCCGACTATAACGCTAACGCCGCGCCTACCTACGTGTATCGCTTCGATCGTGCCCGCGAACATCCTAGCAATCAGATTGGCGCCTATCACGGGGCTGAAATTGCCTATGTGTTTAACACTCACGACGATTGGTTACCGACCTCTGCGGTGGATACTTCGCTTAGCGAAGCGATGATTCAGTACTGGGTGAACTTTGCCTACACCGACAATCCTAATGGCAATGTCTTAGCCGATTGGCCCCAGCTCAGCAGTGGCCATCAGGCTGTCTTCAATACATCAGTGGAGAGCGCAGTAATTCAGCGCGCAATCTGCGATAATTTACTTACAGAATAATGAAAGCATCCATTAGGAGGTTGCAGTGACTCAATCAACGCAAGCCGTATCCCGCGTCGATCGCCCTTTGTTTATCGCCACCTTGGCCGCTATTTTACTGGTGAGCATTCCCATTATCGGTTTCCATGAAACCGCTGGCGCCGTCATTAGTCAGCTCTTCACTTTGCTTACGCAGCACTTTGGTGTCTTCTATATCTGGTACGGCTGTGGTGCCGTCGTGATTCTAATTTGGTTAGCGTTTGGCAAGTATGGTGATATCAAACTCGGTGACGTTGAGCACGAACCTGAATTTTCCCTGTTCAGCTGGATCGGTATGCTCTTTAGTGCCGGTGTTGGCGCAGGGTTGCTGTATTGGGCGGTAATTGAGTGGGGTTTCTATATTGACTCCCCAGCCCGAGGTTTCGCGGCAAGAAGCACCGAGGCCATTGAGTACGCTGCCGCCTATGGAGTGTTCCATTGGGGTATCACGGGTTGGGCCATCTTCTGCCTACCCACGCTGGCCATTGCCTATCCCTACTATGTTCGCAAGATTCCCTACCTTCGCTTAAGTACAGCCTGTGTGGCGCATCTTCCAAATGGCGTTAACAGTAAGCGCGGACGATTTATTGACTTCATCTACATGATTAACCTGGTTGGCGGTTCTGGTACCTCACTAGGTCTTGCTACGCCTGTGATTGCAGCGAGTTTGGCGAGTATTTTTGGCATTACGCATGACTTTGCCCTGGAAGTTGCGGTGGTGGTGCTATGTGTTGCCATTTTCGGTACCAGTGCCTTCCTAGGCTTGAGCAAAGGCATTAAACGCCTTGCTGATTTGAACGTTTTCGCAGCCCTCGCATTACTATTTTTCGTGCTAGCCGTGGGCCCAACGCTGTTTATTCTCAAAATGGGAACCAATAGCGTTGGTTTGGTACTGCAGGAATTTATTCGCTTTAATACCTGGACAGATCCCGTTGAGAGCAGCGGTTTTGTAGAAAGTTGGACAGTATTCTATTGGGCTTGGTGGATTGCCTATGGGCCATTCGTCGGGATATTTGTGACCCGTATTTCCCGCGGTAGAACGATTCGCTCAGTAATTTTGAATATGTTGCTGTGGGGCTCGTTGGGTGCGGCACTGTTCTTCATTATCTTCGGCAACTATGCCATGTACTTGGATCTTAATAACATCCTGAATGTTACCGGTATTATGAGTGATCAATCTCCTGAAGCGGCCATTACTCAGGTCTTCCTCACTCTACCTGCCGGTGAATGGGCGCTCATTCTCTTCGCGTTGGTCGCTATTATTTTCGTTGCCACCACCTATGACTCGGCGTCCTATACGCTGGCTTCGGTGGCCACCGACCACCTCCATGCTGGCGCACACCCAGCACGCTGGCATCGCATTTTCTGGGCAGTTGGCGTTGGTATCTTACCCTGTGCACTGATGTTCATTGACGGCGGCATTCAGGTAATGCTCTCCACGACCATTGTAGCAAGTCTACCGCTGTTAGTTGTGGGTGTGATCATGACAAGCTCACTACTGAAAATGCTCCGCGAGGACTACCAACTCTACGGCTGCATGACGACTCCTGCCGCCCGCCAGCGCCACGCCGCAGCGCTAGACCGTAACTGATGCAATTAGGGGTCGGGTACATAACTAAATACTCGCCCCTAATGAACTCACTAGAAGATGAGGCCTATCCAATACTGCTAGGCTTTTAGGTGGTATTTTGAAGCTGATAACACTGTTATGTACCCGACCCCTAATTGCCTCTAATTGCCTAACGGCTGGTAACACTATTATGTACCCGACCCCTAATTGCAGTCATCCAGGCGGGTGAGGGCCATGATGATGGCGTCTTCGCGGCCTTTACGATCGCAGGGGTAATAGCTGTCGCGTACGCCCACTTCTACGAAGCCTAGCTTGTCATAAAGGTTGATCGCCGCGCGATTGGACTCGCGCACTTCCAGAAATTGCGTTTTCGCAGCGGGAAAATACTGCCAGGAACTGGTGATTAACTGCTCGGCTAAGCCACGGCGGCGAAAGGCCTTCGCCACGGCAATGTTCTGCAGGGTCATCTCATCCACTACACCATCGAACACCGCATAGGCAGCTAATTCGCTGAGGTTAGGAGACAACAGACCCAGCACAGTGGTGCGATTGCCGCTGAGGGCAGACATTATATTGGCGTCGGACCAGGGATGTGAGTGGGAACCCTGCTCAAGCTGTTTTAGCCGCTCAAAATAGGATTCATCTAGAACATGTAGCGTGAGCTTTTCAGCCATCAGGATAGCACGTGCGCTGCCAGCTGGTTGGCTAGCTTGAGTCGGTGTTCGGCGTCCTCAAACAGCGTGTCGAAGCTAGCTGCCGGGATAATATCCAACGAAGATAAAGCCAGAAGTTCATTAGCATCACTACCAAAACAGAGCACGAGCTTTGGCGCTCGCACATCCACAAAGCCATTCAAAATAGCTTGAATATGATCCCATCTATCGTGATTGCTGGCCGTACGGGGAAGTGTTTGCTGAATCAACTGACTATCAATTTCATCCTCACTGACATTCTCACGTCTAAAGCTGGGCGAGAGAATTCTTAGTGCATCATTGAGTAAGACTCGGTGCGGATACTGCAGACCTTTGACGCCATTTTGAATAGGCTGCTCCGCCACCAGCAACACATCGTCCACGCTCAACAGCGACAATGAAGGAATTTCGCGAACGCCTTCCGCGAGCACAGCCTCATCGGTACTGGCTACTGCTGCAGGCTCTTCAGCCGACTTAGCAGTCGGCTGTATAGATAACGATGCCTTCAGCGCGTCAATGGAAGCCGATACCGACTCAGTGCTCGCCGCCTTATTAACTGCTGTCGGTGCTGTGCCCAGCGCATTGCGCATTGCGGCCAAACCGGAGGCACCCTCTAACGCACGCTCCTTACAGGGCTGTTGCCCCTGCGGAACGAGACGGATGCTTGGCTTCGCCCCAGGCAATTGCTCACGTGGAACCCATGAGCGAATACCCATAGCCTCTAAGTACGAAAGTCTCGCTTTCTCATTGATCATGAGAACATTCTAACCTCTGCCTGAATCTCAGATTACTCAACCGTTACACTCTTCGCCAAGTTTCGAGGTTGATCAATATCAGTACCCTTAATCAACGCCACATAGTAGCTCAGTAATTGCAATGGGATATTGTAAACCAGCGGCGCCAAGGTATCCGAGACGCGGGGGACATCCATCATCATGATACCGTCACCACCCGCGAACTTGGCCTCAACGTCCTTAAATACCACCAACTCACCACCGCGCGCTCTAACCTCTTCCAAGTTACTGCGCAGCTTATCAAGGAGTTCATCATTGGGCGCCACCGCAACCACCGGCATATCTTCATCTACTAGCGCTAGTGGTCCGTGCTTGAGCTCTCCGGCCGCATAGGCCTCAGCATGAATATAGGAAATCTCTTTTATCTTAAGCGCTCCCTCCATGGCCACGGGATACTGCACACCTCTACCCAAAAACAAGGCATGCGCTTTATTAATAAAATGCGCGCTTAATTGCTCGACACCCGCCGCCATTTTAAGGGTTTCGCTAAGCACCGCGGGAAGCTTGTGCAGCTCATCGCACAAAGCGCTTTCCGACGCGGGGTCTAGGCCGCGGGATTTTGCTAGCTGCATGGTCACTAACAGTAAACTTACCAACTGAGCAGTGAAAGCCTTTGTTGACGCTACGCCTACCTCGGTCCCAGCGCGCGTCATAAATGCGGCATCACTCTCTCGGACAAGGCTGCTACCCGGCACATTACAAATGGTCAGACTACTCACAAAACCACGCTCTTTGGCAACACGCAATCCCGCCAAGGTATCAGCAGTCTCGCCACTCTGCGAGATAGTGATTAACATTGCATTCTGCGGCGAAGCAATTTTTCGATAGCGAAACTCACTGGCAATTTCTACATTACAGGGAATTCCAGCTAGCTCTTCAAGCCAATATCGTGCCACCAGACCTGCGTGATAACTCGTGCCACAGGCAATCAGAGTGATACTGTCAATACTCTTAAACAGCGCCTTAGTGTGATCATCGAAGGCTTCCGGCAACAGCCCCTGAGCGCCAATTCTACCCTCGAGAATCTTTTGCACGACACTAGGCTGCTCAAAGATTTCCTTCAGCATAAAATGACGATACTCACCCTTCGAGACCGCCGTATTGAATTCAGTATCCGGTGCTTGGTCTCTTAGAACATGCTCTCCGCGGTCATTATATATATCACAACCGAAGGCATTAATACGTGCGACATCACCTTCTTCCAAGTAGGTGAACTTTTGAGTTTCCGCAGCCAGCGCCAAGGGGTCTGATGCCACATAATTTTCGCCGTCTCCATGACCAATAACTAGCGGTGAGCCACTGCGTGCCACGACCATTTCTTCAGGCGTTTGTGCATCTACTACAACCATGCCGTATGCGCCATGAAGTAAACGACTTGCCCGCTGAACCACCTTCAACAGCGAAACGGGTTGACCGTTTACCGTCTGTTGTCCATCCGCTGACACGGGTCGTAATTCAACCTCGCCAGTCTCCAGGAGATAGTGGACTAAATGGGCAATAACTTCAGTATCCGTATCGGAACTAAAGCGGTAGCCATGACCTTCAAGTAATAATCTCAGCTCGGCGAAATTCTCAATAATGCCATTATGGACCACCGCTATACGCCCACTCATATGGGGATGTGCGTTCGCCTCAGTAGGCTTTCCGTGGGTTGCCCAACGAGTATGGGCAATGCCGAGTGTGCCGGAGACAGGATTAGCGCTGATTGAATCGGCAAGGTTTTGCACCTTGCCAACTGTGCGACGCCGTTGGAGTGAATCGATGCTCGAAGCCGGACTTGAGGCTCTATCGATCAACGCAACACCTGCGCTATCGTAGCCCCGATACTCCAGCTTGCGCAGGCCCTCCACTAACAGCGAGGTGACATCTCTCTGGGCAACCGCCCCCACTATTCCGCACATTTTTAATCTTTATCCTTAGGGTTAAAAATAACTCAATTTCAAATTCGATTGATGCTCAACAACAGCCGATACTAGGTGTAGTAACGCTCAACCACACTCAAGAAGTCCATCATCATTGCTTCGGGCAGCTTATTAACTCCCGCTGCAGCCGCGCGACCTCCGCCAGTTGGGAACTGACTGCAAATATCGCCTGCGCCTTGCTTATTATTCAGCGGAGCCCTGAGGCTAACCATTAATGTTCCATCTGAATTATCACTGAAAACGACATGGGCACGATTGGGCGCACTATTGGCTAATTCGTTACCAAATACACCACTAACACGCTTCGCCCAGGGCTTATGAGGCAATCTGAATGCTTCTACTATCTCTGTGTTGTAGCAAGCCTCAATATGATCAAGCTCAGCCATATCGGATTTATACGCAGTCTGAAGCTCATAAAAAACAGAATCCTGGTCTTCTCGTAACTCAAACGGGGATAGCGATGTAACCAGGCGCTTGAATAACTCCGCTGGGTGAAAGTGTAGGTCATCAATGCGCTCACCATAGCCATTGTAGTTCACCAGGGTACCTAGTTCCTTCAGAAACTGACGCTGCTCGTCATCGTATTCCGCTACGGTTGCGAGTTCATCAGCCCTAGCCACTAGGTTGTCACCATAGGCCGCTGCAATGGCCCATGCATGGTAGGTACCTTGCAAAATTTCATCCACAATTAACGCCGTACAGGTATTGGCATCTAAATTGATATGGGCAGAAAGCGATCCATGCGCCGGAATATGCCCCGAACGGTGATGATCAACATAGGTCACCTCGGCACCTAAATCCAACACACTGTCGAGTGCTTCGGCATTCTTTTCCATACTAATATCTAGTACCGTGATGGTATCGCCTAGATCCGGGGAAACCTGTTTGAGCAGGGAGATATCTCGCTTTACGCCGGTAATCAACACACTGTCAGTGGGGTGAGCCAAGCGCAGCTGTACTAGGGACAGAATACCGTCCGCGTCACCGTTAAATACGTCGTAATGAGCCAAAATAATACCTCTATTTTTATATGAAATTTAAATGTTTACCCACTCCCCAAGGGATATGAACTAAGCACTGTCAGCGAGCTTCGATAGCAGCTAGAACCCAGAGCAATTCAACAGGATGATTTACCGCCCATAGATGAGCGAGCCATTTCATAGGTCTCGCCACAGTCCAAGCCCGAATAGCACTAAAGTCACAGCACAAGATTAACTTATATCCGCAGAATTGGCGATGGTAATCATTTCTTTATCACGCAGAACTGGCAATGACCCTCACTAGCGAGGCCCGCCAAGATGGCTTCCAGAGTCAATCCAAAATAAGTACGGGTGGCAACCTGCGGAAGTCAGCGGTAACAATAAATTCATGTTCTACCGCCAGAATCAAAAACTAACGTTTCGCGGTTTCAGCAAATTCGTTTAAACTCGGAAATATAATATTAACTTTTGGCGTTTACATGGATCAACAGCTTCAGCTTGTGTGCATTATTGCACTCTTACTCTGTGGGATTATCTACGAGCAAAGACGAGCACCAGCTTTATTTATCTTGGGCGCGCTAGCCTGTTATGCGCTGACGCTTGTCAGCACCGATCGTTTTTTGGGCGTGCTGACTAACCAGGGGGTCATCACGCTTGCACTGCTACTCACCTGTTCTTTTGCCTTAGAAAGAACCGAACTCGTCACGATTGTCAGCCGAAAGTTATTCAGTCGTAAACCCAAACACATCAAAATAAGTTCGCTGAGTTTGACTGCTGTACTCTCAAGTATTCTCAGCAATACGGCGGTTGTGGCCGCCTTTCTAAGCCCTATCAAGCGCAATACTAAAGTCGCTCCCTCAAAGCTTCTTATCCCGTTAAGTTATATTTCCATTGCCGGCGGCACGCTAACCCTCGTGGGGACATCAACCAATCTGATCATTAACGCCCAGGTCATCGAGGTTGGCATGCCGAGTTTAGGCTTCTTCGATTTCACGCTTGTCGGGCTCGCGGCCCTGGCCGCGGTGTCATTGGCAATGATCGTAGTAAACCGACTGTTACCAACCGAATGGCCGAAGGGTGATGAAGAAGAACATTATTTCGTAGAAGCGCATGTTACTCCTAACTCGCCGTTAATTGGTAAGAGTGTTGAGGATGGTGGGCTACGCGCTTTGGAATATTTCTTCTTGGCGGAAATTATTCGTGGCGGGCGACTCATCACTCCGGTCCGTCCCTATCATCATATCCGCGAGGGAGACCTGCTGCTATTCTCCGGACAGGTGAGTCAGTTAGACTCTTTAGCGATTGTTGAGGGCATAGAAATCTTTGCTCATCGCGAAGGCTATCCTACCGCTAACCTTGTTGAAGTATTAATTCGCCCCAACTCCATTCTGGTGGGTAAGACGCTCAAACTAACTAAATTCAGATCGCGATTCGATGCGGCCGTTGTCGCAATTCGTCGTCAAGGTGAAACCATCTCCGGCCGTTTGGGGGATACAACTCTGCGAGCGGGTGACTTCCTGACGCTAGCGACGGGTGAGGACTTTAGGTCTCGACAGAACCTACTGAGAAACTTTTTCATACTCAGTGATGTGACCACTGAAAAGGTCATCAAAGGATGGCGTCAGTTCTTAACCTTTGGCGGATTCTTTACCGCACTCGGCTATTCAATTGTAACCAGTGAACCACTAATTAAACCGCTAATTTTCTACGTTACGGCGCTGCTACTCAGTCGTACCTTATCCACGAATGACATTAAACACCGCTTCCCGTTTGACCTAATCGCCATTGTGTTGGGGGCGCTGGTGATTGCCGCTGCCTTCTCTAGCACAGGTCTCAGCGAGACCATTGCCGCGGCGGCCCACACGGTATTACAGCATCAGGCGTTATGGGTTGCGCTCCTTGGCGTATATTTAATCACGCTTCTCACCACTGAACTAATCACTAATAACGCTGCCGCGGCAATGATGTTTCCCGTGGCAGTTGGTGTCGCCGAAGGGCTGGGTGCTAGCCATATGCCATTTATCATGGCCACGGCGTTCGCAGCCAGCGGTAGCTTCATTAGCCCCTTTGGCTATCAGACCAACTTAATGGTTTTCAACGCCGGACAATATAAGCTAAAACACTTCATGTATTGCGGCGTGCCTACTAGCATTTGCTATGGTACCGCGGTACTCATTACCATCCCCATGGTCTTCCCATATTAGATTGCCTGCGGCTCAGTCGCCGACTATGCCGGCCACTCAATATATGAAAATCGATACCTAACAATTAATCCAAGCTTGGAACACGTCGCTTAAATCGATAGCGACTGACAAAAAATGGGTAACCTAAGGCTGCCCATTTTAGAAACTGTGTGGTCATCTTTGGCTAGCTGGGAAGGTAGCCATTTGGATTGCCATGCTGCCAACGCCAAGTATCAATCATCATTCGCTCCAAACTGAGTTTAGCCTTCCAGCCTAACTCCTGTTCAGCTAAGCGAGAGTCAGCCCAAAAACCTTCCAAATCACCCTCTCGTCTTGGGACTATTTCGTACGGGATCTTAACGCCAGAGGCCGCTTCAAAGGCTGCTATCATTTCTAAAACACTGGTTCCGTTACCGGTTCCGAGGTTAAATGGTTTTGCCCCTTGATTGTTAGCCACCCAGTCCAATGCTTGGACATGGCCTACTGCAAGGTCTACAACATGCAAATAATCTCGTAAACAGGTGCCATCTGGCGTATTGTAATCACCGCCAAAAACACTCAGCTGTGAGCGCTTTCCTACCGCCACCTGAGCAATGAATGGCATCAGATTATTGGGAATTCCTTGCGGATCTTCACCAATCAAACCTGATTCATGTGCGCCAATGGGGTTAAAATAACGGAGCATCGCCACCGATAAAGCAGGATTAGCTTTGGCGCAGTCAAGCAGCATATTTTCGATAATCAACTTGGAAGAGCCATACGGGTTAGTCGTGCCTCCCGTAGCTTGATCTTCACGGTAGGGAACCTTAGCCGATGAACCGTAAACGGTTGCCGAGGAGCTAAACACTAGCTTACTAACCCCTGCCTTGTTCATAGCCGCTAATAACGCTAAGGTGCCGCTAACATTGTTGTGATAGTAGTCGATTGGCCGACTGACACTCTCCCCAACCGCTTTGAGCGCTGCAAAATGGATAACACTGTCTATGTTGTGACTGGCGAAGACCTGATCCAACCAGTTAGCATCACAAATATCACCCTCGATAAACGTCAGCTTTTTACCCGTAAGCGCCTCAACTCGACGTAGTGATTCCCTGTTACTATTGCAGAGGTTATCCACCACAACCACATCGAAGCCCGAATCAAGAAGTTCTACTGCGGTATGGGAGCCAATATAACCTGCTCCGCCTGTTACTAACACTGACATAAATTAACCTTTAGTTGGCGGCGTTGACCACAGATTCAATGGCCTCTTGATAGGCTTCATTTCGCATCGCGTAACTGACGAAGGCTTTGATGTAACCGCGTTTACTGCCGCAATCGTGGGCAACACCCTCCATATGGAAAGCCTCTACCGTTTCCTGCTCAATAATATGGTCTATCGCGTCAGTTAGCTGAATCTCATCTCCCGCGCCGGGAGGTGTGCGCTGAAGTTCACTCCAGACGGTTGGAGAAAGGACGTAACGCCCTACTACCGCAAGATTCGACGGAGCATTTTCAACCGCAGGCTTTTCAACCATACGCTTAATGACTGCCGTTTGACCTGCGGAGAACTGTTCGCCGTTACAGTCGACAATGCCGTAATTAGAGACTTGCTCTTTCGCCACGGGTTCAACCAAAATCTGTGAAGCTTGAGTTGCTTCGTAGCGCGCAACCATGGCTGCTAAATTAGAGGTTTTTAAGTCCGACGTATACTCATCCAAAATAACATCGGGGAGCACGACGGCAAAGGGGTGATCTCTAACAATAGGATGTGCACACAGTACCGCGTGTCCCAATCCCTTGGCGTGACCTTGGCGGACATGCAAAATCGTCACACCTTCCGGCGTAATGGCTTGCACCTCTTCAAGGAGCTGTCGTTTCACTCGCTTCTCAAGCGTAGCCTCCAATTCAAATGAGGTGTCAAAGTGATTCTCGATCGAATTCTTAGAGGAGTGAGTCACCAAAATGATTTGAGTAATACCTGCGGCGGCGCATTCATTCACAATGAACTGAATTAATGGCTTATCAACAATTGGCAACATTTCCTTTGGAATCGCCTTGGTGGCGGGTAACATTCGTGTCCCCAACCCGGCAACAGGTATAACGGCAGTAGTGACTTTGTGCATAGTAACTCATCTCTTTTATATCACGCTGAAGAACAGCTTAGAATTGTCTCTAGAGTTTAACCTAAGCTAAAATTCGTTACCATCTCTCAGCTTGGTTCCCGCTTATATTCATTCCCAAACAACGCACTGCTAGACGGCAATAGGTGGAACTCTCTATAATGATTTACCAGGCTGAATCAGCTGACTGAATACCCGTTCTGCCATAATAATTATCAATAGAGGCTACCCCTTTGATAAAACATGTTACTGCGTCATTACTCATACTTGCTCCACTAAGTGCCTGGGCGGGCTTGTACATCCCCAGCCAAGATACTCAGCTCAATGCTAGGATTGAACAAATGCTGCTTCTTGCAGGAGCTCCTACACTCAGCAAGCCCTATAACCTGGAGTTAGTTGAGCATTACTTGGAGAAGTCCCGTTATCGGCACCCACGCGTGTTCGCCAGTATTGAATCACAGCTTGAGCGCTATCGAGATAGCGTAGGTATTTCGGTAGCGAAGGTATCAACTTCCTATACAGACGTATCGTATGACAACGAGCTGATTGACCGCCTAGAGGCTAATCAATATGGCGAGCAGCTTTCGTCAGAATACAACGGCCACCTTGTCGGCTATGCCAAGCTAGGTGACTGGATGAGCATTTCCGCCGGGGCTAGTTACTACGAGGTTAATAGTAAAGGGGAAGAAGTCTCCGTTCCCAGTAACAGCTATGTCAGCTTTCATGCTTTTAACACCCAACTGGACATTGGCTATCGCGATAGCTGGATGTCGCCCTCATTTGATAGTGCGCTGCTTCTCTCCACAAACGCCGCCCCATCACTAGGGGTCACGTTGAGTAATGTTTTGCCCTATGAATCGCTTTGGAATTTGCGTTATGAGCTAGGTTTCAGGCAACTCAGTGAGTACGATGAAATTCTGTACGGCAACACGGTTGAAACGGGTGAGCCCGCTCTGGTTAGCACTCATTTGTCCTTAGAACCTGTTGATGGTTGGACGTTTGCCTTTAATCGGACGATGCAATTTGGCGGCGGTTCTCGCGAAATCACTGCGAAATCAATCCTTCAAGCTTTCTTCAACCCGGTGGATTACGATAATAATGGCGATGACGGCATTGAAGGCTGTGGCGCCACTGTTCAAAACACGTGTGAGTTTGGTAATCAACTTGCATCGGTTAGCACTCGTATGGACTTTAAGGGCTCTACCCCATTTTCCATCTACGGCGAATACGCCGGGGAAGATACGGCAACTGACAAAAATACCCGCTTAGGTAACTTAGCAATCACTGGCGGACTGATATTCCCTTCGCTCCCTGGGATTGGACGGGCGGCTAGCTCTACGCTGGGTATCGAAGTATCCAGCTGGCAAAATGGCTGGTACACCCATCACATCTACCAAGATGGCTATGTTAATCATGGTGCGGGAATGGGCCACTGGTTTAATAACAATCGCACTACCGCACGAGGCGTCTCGGGTCAATCCGCCACGATCCGAGCACAGTTTTTCCAAGGCCTAGACACTCAGTACACGGCCACTTTTCGATATATTAGCAATGACTCCGAATGGTCATCCTATGGTTACCAAGATGGTTACGAGCTAGATTTGGGGACCTCACTTCCCTGGAACAGCCACTACCTCGAAGCGCGCCTGTATCTGGGTAAGGATGTTTTCGACCAATCATTTGTTAAAGCTCAAATAGGAATCAGCTTATGAAGTATCTTGCACTCGGAGTATTTTGCTTAAGCGCTGCCTCACCCACCTTTGCAGCAACGAAGTGGTCCACAGGTATTGGCGCTACCGCGCTTTATCACTCTAATAATCTTGCCACCAATACCAGCGGCCGCGTTAGCCTTCAGGGGCACGTTGCCATGAAGACAGGCATCGAAACAACGTTAGGTATGGGGATTGAACTGCTTCCTGTTGGTATATCCGAGAATGATTTCAGCGAAATGCTAATCACCTGGCGTGTGGCGGAATTTACTCATTCCCTGTCAAATCGCTTCGCTATTCGAGGGTATGCCGGCGCTTCAAGATACGAACGCGAGGCCACCGGCCTAGGCTACACTGTCGGCTTTGGTGTTGACTACAAACTGCAACGCTTCAGTCGGTGGGATATCGGCGCGGAAGTTTCCTTTACGAGTACTGATGTTTCGTACGATACCGAGGCCATGACAGGGAGAAGTAAATTTGACGACTTTTCCTGGGCCAGTATCGTTTTAAGATATCGCTTCTAAACGTTAGCGCTCAGTGTTGGGTGGTGAGCACTAAGTGTTGAGCGTTAAGTGTTGAAACGTCCATCGCGTTACAAGATAGATTGCTGCACAAAGCTTCTAGCGTTGGGGCCGAATAAGGCAGCTATCAAGCTGATATGAGCATCTCAGATAAATAAAAGGTATGCGTCGGTTTACCTTTCAAGACTTGCCAGAAGACGCTGCTTGAGCTCATCACGGATCGCAGCAGAACTAAAGCTATCGTTGTATAGGTCCATATATTTGGAACTCTTCTCCAGAGAAATTGAAAATTTTCGTTCAATCGCTTTACCTTCACTATCGAGCTGCTCGGTTAAGTCATCAGCCAATGACTTACTTAAGAGTAACCCTTGGGAACATAGCTCCTCGTTGTGCACTAGCTTCTCAATAAACCCTGATTTACTTCCCGGAGCATTTTTCTTAGCCAGCTTCATTTGCTTAATCGCTTGATTCATTTTATCGCGGGGATTGGCAACATCATCACAGACGCCACTGGATAAAATTTTATTACGAATTAACAGTGCGAGCACCTGATAGCTATTCAACGAATCGTTCGGTGCCTTTGGGCGCTTCAATGAGCCAACATCAATAACTTCGCCCGTGATAGCCTCAAGCTGCTGGGCAATATCCATCACCACGTCACCGCCCAACAATTCTGCTCGATCATAGCGTTTACAGTGAATACGATCCCAACCGATGACATCAGCCCAACGCGCTAGATTTGAATAATATTTAGCGCTCGAAAAATGTGCGGCAATAAAGTCTTCCGCTTCCCCACTAAACCATTGTCGCCGAATCCACTCGCGATACTTACTATCGAGATACTCCTCAAACGGGCGCAGGTAGCAAATTAAGTAGACATCGAAGTGCGCTGCAATTAGATTTAAAAATTCTGGACGAGGAACGTCTGAACCAACAAGCCTTTCATGCGATATAAACACAGCATTTGAGCGCTTTGTCTCTCGTATCAACTGTCCCCAGTTATCAATGTTATTCCTGCGTCCCCAGAAAAGCTCCTGACTCAACCAAAAATGTCGAACACCCACTCCATTGCCGTGTTTTAGACCAGTATCGGGGTATAGGATGCCAGTGCTAGCGTGGATTGCTTGCCGGTTTAAATGGAAGAAATTCTGGATCGCCGTTGAACCCGTTTTGTAGGTTCCACCGTGAATAATTAGCTTCGGCTTCATAACTCCTCTACCTCTCACAGGTTGAAGTAAGTAAAGCTAATCGCCAATTCAACGTAATCATCAGGAAATATAATGACTCGCCTGAAGGTGATCAACAATTTGCGCTGCACACTCTTCAATAGAATAATCATTCGTTTTTACATGAATATCGGGATGAGTTGGCTCTTCGTAGGCTGAATCGATCCCAGTGAAGTTCGCAATTTCACCTGCACGAACCTTTTTATAGAGTCCTTTAGGATCACGACTTTCACAGACTTCTATAGGGGTATCAATAAATACTTCAATAAACTCGCCCTCTGGGAGCATTTCGGCCACGCGTTGGCGATCAACACGGAAGGGAGAAATAAAGGCCGTTAATACTAGCAATCCAGCATCGATAAATAACTTCGAGACTTCAGAGATTCTGCGAAGGTTCTCAATTCGGTCTTCGTCACTAAACCCCAAATCTTTATTCAAGCCATGGCGTACATTGTCACCATCAAGTAAGTAAGTACGCACCCCTCTTCGATGCAACTCCTGCTCAACTGCATTGGCAATAGTAGATTTTCCTGACCCGCTTAAGCCAGTAAACCAAAGTACAGCAGGCTTTAAACTATTCAGTGAACTACGATCGGACTTTGAAACCGATGACGAATGCCAAGTAACATTAGATGAGGACACAAAAAAACCTTACATTTGAGCGGCGCGTGAAGAGTGCACGCAGCCGCATGAAATACTTATGATTGAAAGAGCAGCCTAATATTTCGAGCTCGCCTTACGAATCGTGAAGCTCTAAAAAACACGAAGAAGTAAGCTAACGATAAAGCTAATAGCATATAGACACTTGCCCACGGTGCGACAGTTTTAACGAGTAAGCCACAACCTAAAAATAACAGGGCAATCATTACGATGACACACCACGTTGCTCGAACACTAAAACCGGCGAGAATCAAAAGATGGTGCAAGTGGCTGCGATCTGCAGCGAAGGCCGACTGACCCTTTACTAACCTGCGAACAATCACCATTAATGCATCGAGAATCGGTAGGAGGACGCAAAACAATGCCTCGACCCAACCAAACTTATAACTGCCGGCTTCCATTTGAAAATTGTACAGCAGCACTGCCGCAACAAAAAATCCAAGTAATGTACTCCCTGAGTCACCCAGGAATATTCGCCCTCGTTTCGTTACGCCGGTATTCTTCAGCCAAAATACGAAGGTTATTAGGAGCAATGCTTTGATAAACCATTCGAGAATATGTATGCCGGTGATTGATTGAAAGGCGAGCAAGCCCACTAGCGCTACCATCACCATACTTGCAGCAGCGCCGTCAATCCCATCAATAAAATTGAAGGCATTAATGATGGCAATAATAAAAATCAGTGAGAAAAGTGGCTCCAAGAAACCCGGAGATAGGTTAAGACTGAGATTTGGCGCTATTTGAATAATGAGGTCATAGTGCTTACCCGAAACAAATAGGAACAATGCACAGAATGCTATCTGCAAGGTCAGACGGGCTCGTGCGCCAGCCGTGTAAACGTCATCGTAAAGCCCTAAAAATAGCAGCGCGCCACCCGCAACCAGCAGGGGGAGCGGCGCCATCTGGTATTCGGGGAATAACGTAGTGATCCAGCAAACCATCCCAAATACCAACACTCCACCAATGGTAGGGGTTGGGTCTTCATGGCGCTTACGTGAGCAAGGATAATCGACTAGCTCAAATTTATGAGCGAGCGGACGCAGTAAGCTAGTAAGCAATAGCATGGGGACTACGGTAAATAAAATAAGTTCAATCATATAATTCTAAAAATCCATCCTTGTGACAACAAGCTAACACAAAATTTTCACTATCCATCCTATGCGCCTAGGCAACATAGGATAGATAAGTTGATGCGATGCTTACTGGGCGAATCCATTCGTCCTAAGCTGTCGTATAACTATT
The DNA here is from genome assembly GCF_947497555.1 of uncultured Umboniibacter sp. Lineage (NCBI taxonomy): Bacteria > Pseudomonadati > Pseudomonadota > Gammaproteobacteria > Cellvibrionales > Cellvibrionaceae > Umboniibacter > uncultured Umboniibacter sp. Next base: position 37,625 of record NZ_CANMGY010000011.1, on the reverse strand, counting down.
TAAGCGCGCGAGATATCTCGGGCGCCCCAATGTGGATAATGCTCTCGTATATATTTATTCAGTTCAAGTTCGGCGGCGGAATAAGAAACCCCGGCACGCGCGCCCTCTTCTGCCGAATCAACAATCATGCCGGCACCAACTGTATTGTTGGTCAAGCGGTCAATGATGATAAATGAACCCGTCTTTCTATTGTCGGCGTAGCGATCAAACTGAAGCGCTTCATCTAAATCAAACAGTACTCGACCAATCTCATTTAATTGCAGCGACTTGGCCTCGCTACTCGCTAGCGTATTCACATCTACTTTAAATTCAACAGCCCGCGCGTGGCCATTAACTTCGTGAGCGCCTACCTTGATGTAGTAGTCACGATCAACCTGAAGTTCCTTTTCATCCATCCACACAACATTGGCGTGGAAAGAACTAGAAGCCATTGGCTTCTGGTGAGGTCGAACCAACATATTACCGCGAGAACAATCAATTTCATCCTCTAGGGTAATTGTTACGGCCATACCCGCGCTCGCTTCTTCCAACTCACCATCGAAGGTCACAATTGACTCAATCTTCGATTCCTTTCCAGAAGGCAGGCTTGACACGGTATCGCCAACACGAATAGAGCCACTAGCTACTGTCCCCGCGAAACCACGGAAATCTAGATTCGGACGACAGACATACTGCACCGGAAATCTAAAATCGGAGAACGCCTCAACGGTGTTAACGTTAACGCTATTCAGCAAACGCATTAACGTAGCACCTGGGTACCAAGGCATACTCTCACTAGGGTTTACGACATTATCACCCTTAAGTGCAGACAAAGGTACAAAGCGTACGTCTTCAAAGCCTAATGATTCTGAAAACTCACGGTACTCAGCTTTAATTTTTTGATACTGCTCTTGATTGTAGTCAATCAAATCCATTTTGTTAATGGCAACAATAATATGTTTGATGCCCAGCTGGCTACAAATGAAGCTATGTCGGCGAGTCTGCGTTTGCACACCGTGACGTGCATCAACTAAAATCACGGCTAGGTCACAGGTGGATGCGCCGGTTGCCATATTACGCGTGTACTGCTCATGCCCAGGCGTATCAGCAATAATAAATTTGCGCTGCTCCGTCGAAAAATAGCGGTAGGCTACATCAATCGTAATACCTTGTTCACGCTCTGATTGAAGACCATCAACAAGCAAAGCCAAGTCAAAGTCTTCATCCGTGGTATTAAAACGTTTTGAATCGCTCTCGATAGCAGCCATTTGATCTTCGAAGATCATTTTGCTATCGAATAACAGACGACCAATCAATGTCGACTTACCATCATCGACACTTCCGCAGGTGATGAAGCGGAGCATATCTTTATTTTCGTGAACTTTAAGATATCCTTCGATATCAGTGGCGATTAAATCAGAGCTATGAGTCATTACAACGTCCTAAAATTTTATATTTTCCTAACCATTTACCGGCTAACAGTCGCTTTAGCTGTTAGCAACGATTAGAAGTAACCTTCCATTTTCTTCTTCTCCATTGAACCCGATGAATCGTGATCAATGGCGCGACCTTGTCGCTCGGAAGTGGTTGTTAATAACATTTCCTGAATAACCTCAGGCAACGTTGCAGCAGAAGATTCTACTGCACCCGTTAGGGGGTAGCAGCCAAGCGTTCTGAAACGTACGCTCTTCATTTCCGGCTTTTCGCCTTCATGTAGTGGCATTCTTTCATCGTCTACCATAATCAGCATGCCGTCACGCTCAACGACTGGACGCTCCTTCGAAAAATACAATGAAGGGATATCAATATTCTCGAGATAGATGTATTGCCAAATATCAAGCTCCGTCCAGTTTGACAGCGGGAATACTCGAATGCTTTCGCCTTTATTGATCTTCGCGTTATAGGTATCCCAAAGTTCTGGGCGTTGCACCTTTGGATTCCAACGGTGCTTGGCATCGCGGAACGAATAAACACGCTCCTTAGCTCGGGACTTCTCTTCATCGCGACGAGCGCCGCCAAAGGCAGCATCAAACCCATATTTATCAAGTGCTTGCTTAAGCCCCTGAGTTTTCCAGATATCAGTATGTGTTGAACTACCATGATCAAATGGATTAATACCCGCCTCAACGGCCTCAGGATTACTATGAACTAGCAAGTCACAGCCATACTCTTTCGCGACTCGATCACGGAATGCGATCATCTCTTGGAATTTCCAAGTGGTATCAACGTGCATGAGTGGGAACGGAATTTTGCCCGGGAAAAACGCTTTTCGAGCCAAATGGAGGAGAACAGAAGAGTCCTTACCCACGGAGTACAGCATGACGGGATTATCAAATTCAGCCGCTACTTCACGAAAAATAAAAATTGATTCGGCTTCTAGCTGCCTAAGATGCGTAATTCGCTCTTTAGATGACTGCATGGTTCTCCCCAGTTAAGCATTAAATTACAGTTAGGCGGATTTTATAGGAACTCGAGAAATGATACTAGTTCAGAGTTCACCATTTCACTGCCAAATAATACCTTTTGGCGCGTGAAGTAGCGTTCAGGGAGAAGATTCAGTCTAGGCCTTTGCAGTTAGTCCTGCCTACACACGACCAAGCAACACGACAACTGAAAAGAACAATCTGGCATACCATGAGGAGCGCAAAATCCCGCCGTTCAAAATAAAACGTAGGCGTTTAGTAAAACTCGCATTACTACGCAATAATTCAATGTGCTTCGTCGATTCGCCATATTGCTGACTCAGCGATTGGGCTTGATCAACCGAAGCCCAAAAGTTGTCAATTACTTTGCGCAGATAGCCTTTGCTCATTAACCGGGAGATCATACTGACATTCGGCGCGCCGACGGCATTGTTATCATGCTGTCGATAGAGCACCAGCGGCTGATCAACAAACTTCAGCTGTCCAAAACTACGCGCAACCAGCGCTAACCACCAATCATGCATACACGCTGAGGAAGGGACAGGGAGAGCCAGGTCAATGAGTTGACGATTGACTACCATTGTACAGCCCGAGACTACATTTTGCTGAGCGAGCTGATTAAGCGATGTCGCGCGCTCAGGAGAGATTGCACAATGAGTGAAGTAGGACGGGGATATTTCCCGCAATTCTTGATTCACAACCACGAGGTCGGAAAACAAAGCAGCTGGACTGTCTGGAGGCAAACTTTCAAGTTCGCGACGCATGACTACCAGCTTGCTAGGCAACCAAACATCGTCTTGATCTGCGAGACAAACCCAATGGGCCGACGTCAAGGACAAACCATAGGCAAAATTGCCGGTAGGACCTAAACCCCTTGCGTGAGCGTAAACTTCAAAACGCTCGTCAAGCGCCCGGTACCTTTCTAAAATTTGAACGGTTGCGTCTAACGAGCCGTCATCCACCACAATGACTCGCTCAACCAACTCATTAAAACCCTCAACCTCAAGAATAGAATCTAGCTGCGCTTTTAGAAATCGTTCGCCATTATAGGTAGCGATGACAATATCGAACACACCGCTATCCTCGATTAATTTTTGGTTCGGGCTTTACCCTAGTTAATACGGGCTTATCTCGCACTCCCGACAGTGAATAGCGAATGACGCTTCGAACATGCCAAAAAAAGTATTTCGTTAGGAAGCGCTTGCTATCTCTGCGCCTAAAGTGCACGCCTTTCGCTCGCTTACACAGGGCCACTAACACACCTTGTCGGCGAGCACGACGGCAGAGATCAATATCCTCACAGTACATGTAAAAACGCTCATCGAAGCCGCCCAGGCGTTGATACCACTCCGCACTCAATAAAATACAGGCCGCGCTGGCCCACACACGACCGGGTTCAAAATGATCTTTTTTCTTATTGATCATCGTGACACGGTGATTGAAGATATAGGTGCGAATGAAGTCCGAGAAGCGAGGATAAAAGCGGATATTATCGTCTTGGAATATATATTCTTTATCCAAATATAGATCCGCCGCAATAATAGAATCTGGCTTTTTCTCGGATTCTACCAACATTGCCTTCAGCGAGCTTGGCTTCAGCAGTACATCCGGATTCAGAACTAAAAAACGGTCATCGGGCTGCGGATCTAGGGTTTCCTGGTATAACCGGAAGTTGGCATTATTGTTATGAGCAAAGCCATACTCGCGCTCATTCGCCACATAAATAATACCGTATTTTTTACAGTAGCCTTCCAAATTCCTTACCGGATCATTGTCGCGACAAATTACTACCGTATTATCCATCGACGATAGTTTTTTTATTGATTCTAGGTTAATCAAAACGTCGTGGTGTCTGTGTGAGACGACTGAAACAATTGTTCTCAAAAGAATTTCCTATCTAACCGCAAATCCCTATCAGAACATCGTCAAACTGTTAGAACTTCAAGTTCTTTTAAAAAACTTGAAGTTAACCGAACACCTGAAACGGGGGAAGTTAGTTTAAGTTAGCATATCTCTCTGCGAAAATCAGTCAAATACATCAAAATGAACGCACTAAGTTGGAAACTGAGGCGCAGTGCAACCGACGTTTGCCTAGGTGGCACCAACATTCAAATAAAAAACTGTCAGAACTAGCGATTGCGCGCGCAGTTCTGGCATAATCAACAACGAGTATAAGGCTCTGGGTTTGAGTCGCTATACTTATTTTCATTCGTACCAGTAAGCACGCGTTGATATACCCAGCTTGGTAGACAAGTGCTAGTAAAGGCGCAACAAAGCAGCGCTCGAATATACAAAGTAGACTAATCAGACAATGTGAATAGGCGGATAAAGTTATCTGCCTAATTCGGCTTATTGTGGTGGCAGTAATTCAACCTCAGAGGTTGACACGTGACGACCAAGTAGCAAAAACCTAACCAGATAAGAGTAGCCATAATGAGTACAGAGAACCCTCTCGACAGTTTTATTGAAGATGTCATCCTGCCCAAGCGCATGATGCGAGGCTACTATCGTCTGCTGTATATTTTTCAGCATGTCATGAATCAATACGACATCGAATTCTTCGCCCATTCTGGCACCATGCTTGGCGCAGTGAGGCATAAGGGCATTATCCCCTGGGATGACGACCTTGACGTAATGATAGAGGAGAGCTTTGAGGACCTTTTAATTGAGGCATCCACGGAGTTAGAGCGCTACGGTATCATGCTTAAAGAAATGGAGCACGACCACCTCTATCAATTCAAGTGTAGTAACCCAAACGTTGTCGGAAATGGATACTACTTACAAATTGATGTCTTCATCGGCAAGCGTGAAGTCATCGGCGGTGATCTAGTCCTGCATTATAAGAGTCCTAAGTTTAAGCAGTGGTTTAGTAAGCGATTCATCAGAATTGAAGATCTGTACCCGCTCAAAACCTACGAATTTGGGCCCATCACTGTAAAGGGTGTTGGCAACCCAACCAACTACTTCAATAACAGTGGTTTTGATCTAGACACCGCTATTGTGGCAAGGCATCAGGGGTTTGATAAATTCCTACCGGTAATTGAGGCGCTGAAGCAGCAAGGTCTTTACCCTATTACCAACCACTATTCCCTTCATTACCGTCACAAGATTGCCCAGCGGTATGTTGCTCAACCTATCGAAAATTACTTGCTCCAGCGTGAGAGTAGAACGGTCATTACCTACGGCACTTTCGATCTTTTCCACGTTGGTCACGTGAGACTGTTAAAGCGCCTTAGAGCGCTTGGAGACCGTTTAATTGTCGGTGTTTCATCCGATGAATTTAACCTGAGTAAAGGTAAGAAATCTTTCTACTCCTTTGCAGAGCGCAAGGAAATCCTCGAAGCTACCGATTACGTAGACTCGGTGTTCGCGGAGAATGACTGGGAGCAAAAACGTGGTGACATCATTCGCTATAAGGCATCGATCTTCGGCATGGGTGACGACTGGTCAGGGGAGTTTGACTCACTGAAGGATATCTGTGATGTCGTATACCTACCTCGAACGGAGGAAGTTTCGACCACTGACATCAAAAACGCCCTCGCAAAAATATCTGAACAGGATGTCGAGCAACTCGAGTCTTCGCTTCATGCCGCACTGGAAGTGGTGAGCTCTCTTGCCAACTCAGTGAAGGGGCATCGCTAGCAGAAAGGCCTTTCTTAGAAAAAATCCTAATCAGGCTAAGGGATAATTCTTTAGCCTGATGAGTGTTCGTCGTTCACGCTGGACGCTAATTTAGTTCACACTTCTAGGCGACTAGAAGAATAGTTGTCAGGAATAACTGGTTCGAATACGAAAATCTTCACCGTTACGAGTTAGGTGAGGACTGTACATAGGATCATTATCAATAACCCCCTGCCATTTCTTAGTTAATAACGCCTTCTCATTATCGAACCGAGCTCTTTTTTCCGGAGTATCGTCTAAGCCACGACTCTTTGATTCATAGTGATACAATTCAGCGGAAGCGCAATAGACGTTTTGGTAACCTGCTTTGATAACCTGCAAACAAAAATCAACGTCATTATAAGCCACGGCGAATTCCTCATCTAACCCCCCTACAGACCAGAACACTTCCGTTTCCACGGCAAGGCAAGCGGCAGTCACTGCGCTCACCGAATGTGTTAAGTGCGAAAAATAGAAGTAGCCAGGCTCATCGGGCTCTATATAGCGATGGGAGTGGCCCGCATAACCACCCGGCCCAAGGCTCACCCCCGCGTGTTGAATGCTGCCATCGTGGTAGAGCAGCTTAGCCCCGACACAACCAACTTTAGGCATGGCGAGTATACCCAACATATCATCCAGCCACTCGGGTGAAATGACTTCAGTATCGTTATTAAGTAAAACCAACACCTCCCCGTTCGCAACTCGGGCGGCAAAGTTATTAATTCGTGAATAGTTAAATGGCAGGCTGTATTGAAGAACCTGAACTGCTTCATGGGTTCGTAGCACGTCCAGATAGGCTAATGTCTCTTCACAGGTCGAACCGTTATCAACCACAATTAGTTCAAAATTTTCGTAGCGAGTTTTTTCAAAAACACTTTCAACACATAGCTTCAAATCCGTGTAGTGGTCTCGTGTAGGGATCAAGATGCTAACCAACGGTTGGTCTGCTCGGCGATATTGATTATTCATAACGCCCAAGGAAGGCTGGTTTTTAGTGTTCTCCGCTGCCGACTGATTGGCTAGACGAAGCGCACTGGAGCGCGTGTTCGACGTAAGTAGTTGACTCGCAAGATCATCTTGGTTATGAAATAGCACACTGGTTACGTGATGTATCTGGCTTCTTAATTGATCATTATCCTCTAAGCGTTGAATAACCGCGACATCAAGTGGGAGCTTAGCTTCAATTAGCATACTCAGAAGGGCCTTAGCCTCACTGTCTGTACCTATTGCGACCACGCCACCTAGGTAATTAACTTGCCTGAGGAGAAATTCATTAAAATCGGTTTTAAAGAATGGTTTCTCTCGCCTATTACGCTTAGCTAATTGGTCCTCATCGGCATACGCTAGGCTAAAACCATGATCTCTTCTCGCCCTGGCGAATTCCATCAAAGCGGACTCACTTAACTTACCCGGCGCCGCTATCCAAACACAAACCCGCTGATTAGACTCAGCGATTTGCGACAGCGAACTAGAATTAACAACGTGAAGCGGCTGAGGCCCTTGAGGTGACTCCCATAACAGATCGCACTCACTGCTTCCGACTACTGACACACGACGTGGAAGTAACGTTTGCTGCTCAATGGAAGCTATGATTTGGCTACAATCTGAGTGCGCTAAACTACGAAGATCAATAATTACATCGATTTCTTCGCGCAATAAAGCTTCATCGATTGGCTGTACAAGGGTGGGCTCACAATACTTAACCCATAGTCGATATTCCGCCTTGGGAAAGAAGCCAGGAATCGTATGACGAAGATGATGAATAAGCCACGTGTATAAGCCGTGTATTAATGGGATTCGCTTTAAAATATTTACGGCTCGATCGCCCAATAATTGACGTATCATTAATTAAATTCCATTTCTCTTAACTATCAGTCTTTTTAACTTGCGACCCACTCGACGCGTGTATCGACTAAGCTTATCTCTACCACGAGCCTGAGGAAGTGGGTAGTATTTAAACAACAGCTTTCTAGCTTCTTTATGGTAACGATTACGACTGAGAATTTGTTCTAATGGCTTGCGCGCATTACGTAACTCAGCGTTAGCAAGATACGCCTTTGACTGTGCCAATAGAACCTCCGTCGATTCGCAATCTGGCCCCTGTTTTGCTACTGAGTCTACGTCCATCAAACCCAGAGCACGCGAAAAACCTTGCACGACGAAGCCCTTTAACGGTGAGCTCATGAACTCCCTCTGCAAGCGCTTATAAAGTGCTGCATCGTGTTTTTGTATTAGTCTACAGATGCTTCTAAAGTCCACATCAGCGCTGTCTTGCTCGCAGTATTTCATCGGCCTTTTTGTGGCGATAAACTCCGCCAGTGGTAAAAGCTGCGGCTGATTATAGCGCTCGACAAACTTTTTAAGTTCCGCAGCAAGATTGTTACTCAGTAACCGATGAGTCTGCTCGTTCAACAACGAGTAACCTTCAGCATCGGCTGCTATGGCTTGGCAAGCTCTATCCACTTCAACGGACAATTCGGGTGAACAGAAATAATTTGCCGCTCTCTTGAATTCTAGCGCTTCGAAGGAATAGGAGTGGTTCACCCCCCTATCTTCAACACTAACGTTAACGTCTATGGCGGAGAGAAAATCCGTCACGAGATTGCCGCCGGAGAATAATTCAGCACCGTAAGGACGCAGATCCAACTGCGGAAGCAATCCTTTATTGATTAACTCACCAACTTGCCTCAACACCCTAAATCGAACCGCGCGTTCAGTATCAATTGGTTTAAACTGGCCGTGGCGCTTAACACTTTGGTTATAGTTGGACTCGAATATTTCTATTTGATTTCGGACATAAAATACGAACCTTGCTTGCGGCAGTAATCTAGCGAGCTCGGGGATATGACGATAGAATCGCTCAGAGGAAAACACTAAACTACGGTAGTTTGACGCTTCAAACTGCGCGATTAAGCGCTGTATCTTGGCCGCATCAACCTTAAACTCACCTTGCTCGTCAATGCTGAGCAACTCGGCACGATTACCATCACTCACACCATTGCTGTCGATAGCATGGGCTGGATACCACACTCCAAATTCGGACTTAAGCAGGTCACGATGACTATTCAGCCAATACTGAATTGCTGAGGTACCGGTCTTGCCAGGCCCTACGTGAATATATATGGTTTTATTCACCATGCTAAAAGCTTACTCCCAACTCTCGAAGCCTTTTTAAATAGTGGCATCCTATGGAAGCTACATTGCGCCTATCGAATAGTTTGCTGGCTGCGTCTGCGGTGATTCTGGATCGCTGATTATCGCTAGCTTCGTACACGGCTAATAGCTTCTCCGAGGCGTCATCCAAGTCCGCATCAGCCCACAGCTGTCCTTCACTCTTCGGGTAATCCTCCACTGGGATTAGCTTATAACGAACCGCCCACGGGTAACCCTCCGGTATTAGATCACAGTGACCGGACCAATCCGTTACGACAACCGGGAGGCCCCGAAGAATCGCTTCCGCAACATTGCGCCCTAAACCTTCCGAACGAGCTAAGGATAAATAGCAATCCGCTCGGTCGAAAAGACTCTCCATTAACTTAGAAGAAAAATTAGCGGTGAGTAGCTGTATACGACCGTCGCCAGCGATAGCGTGAAGCATTTCCGTGCGATCGCTAACCTCAAGATTCATTGACTTAATACTTAACCGACAATTTGGGAACTGTCCCGAGGGAAAAGCTTGTCGAAAGGCGCGTATTGCACCCGATGGGTTTTTGCGACTTGCGCGTGACGCGCCATCAAAGATAGTTAGTACCGAAAAGTCGTCATCACATCGATTATTTAAACTAGCAGGAATTCGTGGCTGATCGAGGGGTGTCCCAAGATTGTAAACCCTGAGTCCGGCCTGTTTGAATGCCTCATAACAAAAGTCGGATATTGCCCACACTTCGCTAAACACATCCAGCGAATCACCTTCAGGCCAGTTTGGAAGCTCCCAAGGAAGAATCCCTATATTTAAACGCCCGTTATCGAACAGCGGTGCGCCACTCTTGCGGAGCCTCTCAACTTCTAGAGGGCTGATACAGAAAATTGAAGTACTGAAGGCTAATCGTCCCTCTATACCCCAAAAATCACTACTCTTTACGGAGTCACGATCACCAACATGATCTAATGCCACGCGAGAAACATTAATACCCTGCTGCGCTAAAGATTGCGCCACTAATCGAGCATCCTCACCCAAGCCACTGCTACTATTAAAGTAGCCGACGAGGTTAACGCCAGAGGTTAACATCCCGCCGAATTTACGCTTCGTGATTACTTTAAAGGTTCGTGATAGATCCGTGCTCTGAACATAACAATTTAGCAATTCGCCAAGGTTACTTTGGGCAATCAGCCGAAGCATTTCCCCAGACTTAACCGGTCGCGTTGGCTGCAACGGATGGAGAAAATTAAAAGCCAGCACGTCGATTTGCCTAACCCCAGTCACATTCAGCGACGGGGACTGCAAGAACATCTGCACCGCTGGCGTGACTAGATCGAATTGACCAGTCTTCGGAATCTGTCGAAAGAGGATTTCTGAAAGCGATTGCTCAGCGGGGAAGATTCTTCGTAGCGCGGCTAAGTCCTGCTGTAATTGCGAGTCATCGCTCATCATTTTACCCTCTTAGCCCTGGCGAAATGCGCCTGAAGTAACCTCACTTCAGAAATCAACGCGACATCACCGCTACCAATGACTCAATATTTACCAGCTGTTGATGACAGTAGTCCTGGTAAACACTCCGCGCCAAATTGGTTTCATCAACAAGACGTGGAGCAGAATACTCGTTGGCAAACTGAACCAAAGACGTTAAAGACTCAAACAGATGGCTCTCTGCCGTGGTATTGATTCCCACCATGGCATCCGGTGTTGCTAAGAGGGGCTTGCCATAGGATAGCGCCTCAACGGATTTAATCTTCAAACCCGTACCTCCCACCATGGGATTGACGATAATATCCATTTCTCGGTAAAAGTCATCAAGGCTATCTACAAAGCCCCAGTTTTCAAAGATACCGTCTTTGTTATTAATTGCGCGAGTAATCGAACCGGCGAGGCACCAACTAATATTTGTGTTATCAACTCCGTTTAAAGCTTTTTCTAATTCTTCGATGGAAGCCACATTAAATGGATTAGCGCTGCCCAAATAACCAATTCGCAATTGTTTCTCATTGCGCTGCGGCAGGAAAGTCGGCGGTATTACATGGCCGATTTCGATAACCTGGCGATGAGTAATGAGTTCGAAATAGGCCGCCTCCTCACTTTGAATAGCGAGTACGACATCTGCCCGACTCAGACCTTTACTCTCCAATTCTACCGTAGTATAGAACCAAACGGGCTCTAACCCTGCGGCTTTAGCAACAATATGACGATCACCGAAAACGTCATGGGTATCGATCACCTTCACCACACTGTCTGGAAGATAATCTAGCACTTTGGAAAACCAAACGTAGTTAACAATGCACGATCCGTAGTCATAGCGCTTTGAAAGTTCGGATACCTGAAAGCCTACTTTATCATCAAACCAGTCATCGATATCGTAATAGTCGTCATGGCTTGGAGCTGGAGCCGCGCGATTGGGTGAAATATAGTAAAACTCATCCCAAAACTCAGACATTTCTCGGCGTTGCAGATCAGTGAGGCCTTCCATGCCGTAGTAAACGAAGTGCAGAGGGAAACCAGAAGATTTTAGCCATTTAGCTAACGTGAAGATCCGCTGACTATTTCCCTGTAACTGAGGATGCGAGGGGATGGGCGAGACGATAAGAATAGGTTTCATTTACTATCCTCTAACGTCAATAGTGCCACGCTTTTTATGGCGATACCCACCCAACGGTCGTGGTCTTCCTGGTAACTCCAAGTTGGCAGAATAAATGTTATTGGAATAATCTCATTGGCGACTACGTCAATAGTCAGTTCAATGGATTTGTCATTAGGCTTATAAATAATGGGTGAGCGGCCCGCGACGATTGCTACGTGTTTATCCTTGAGATCGGAACCTACCTCGCCAACCTCAATTAACAGCTGGTAGCTTCCTGTTACCGGGGCAACCAAATATAAGGTATTCGCTTCATTGGGTTTAGCCCAATTCAGTCCATCACCACTATCAGGGTAGAAACCTAACCTCGGCATCGCACCTACGGGCAGGCTAGTTATTTCTTCTTTGAAGGAAGTTAGCCAGTTAACTGCCGGCGTGACATGAATCAGTGAGCGCGCCCCATGACTCTGCATCAGCGCTATATCCACAGAACCCTTCGGCACGGCAATGGCGAACGCAGACTCTGCAGCAGTTTGTGCCGCTATCGTGCCCCCGGCAACCGTTTCAAATGTTTCATTAAGCCAGTCGAATTGATTTGCAGTGTCTGACGTAACCAACGCAGCGGCCGTTGTAGTCAGCGTACATAAGATATTGTGAGCCGCGGCAAAGCTAAGCACTGCGTTCACCACAAAGCGATTCTGACCACCTAGATGGATTGCACTCGGGAGACGAAATTGCGGTAGTACCTGGGCAGGTGTTTTTACCTTCGCGCTTGTCAATCTACCAAGATATTCAGATGCTCCGGGCTTAAGCGACTCATGACGAAGTATCTGACCTTGAGCCTCTCCAAGGAATACCGACGATACCAAGCAAGCGCTGTTTGAACGGTAGTCATCGAAGACTTCTAAGGGAAGTTCCGACACTAGATCCTCGGTAAACACCAGCGTCGTGTTTTTAGTATGATTCAGCTGAAGGTAGGCGGAGCCAGGCGAGAATAGGTCACCAACGCACAAAAAGCTACCTGAGGGGACTAGGTGTTCGAAGACAACTTGGAACGCTCGTAATTGCTTGGAATTCAAACCCTATCCTCCAACGCATTTAGCGGACTATTGGAAAATTGACCCTTAAGCAATGCCACGGTTGCGCTAGTCAGCAACTGCGCCTTGACGGATTCCCCAGCCAAACTGGCCGTCATCCGGGAAATCACCCGTGCCGAAAGTAAAAACCTGTCTACCGATTGGAAACTGAGACTCTGACGATTACCCGAACTCAACGAGGATGACTGCAGTTCGAGTCCCGCCTCAGACACTAAGGTCGCTATTTCGGTTTGAAGCGGCAGGCCGGCTTCCGGCGATACGCTATAAATCACTAGCTGAAGCGAAGCACCTATTTCTAGCTGCCAATTGATAAATTTCAGCACGGCACTGCCATACTGAATAAAATCGGCAGCTTCAATGGCCATAAGTACTTGGTGATAACGCGATTGCTCATTGTCAGTTTCAGCCAATTCAGCCCATCGACAAAAATGAACATGCGGTAGATGAGACGCTAGAAGCTGCTCAGAGGCTTTACTGGGATTCACAACTAGCGTGGTCTCGCTGTTAAACAAACGCTGTGTTTGACCATTGCTTAATAACGAACACCAAGGGTCTTCCTCAACTAAACCATCTTTTAAGCTATTTGATAAATTAAGACTAGCGGTAATTCTGCATGTTAATTGAGATACCTGTGAAACCGCGCTTAAGTTAACGGCCTCTGTTGTGTTCTCTACCACCGAGAGGTAAGACTTAACCGTATCAGTAATTCGGTGTGATTCGTTAACCCAATCCTGCGCGGCCTGGCCAACCTTAAGCGCTTCATCTGGCATTTGAATTAGGCGCTGAAGTGCTGAGGCCAGTTGTTCATGAAACTCTTCATGATAATTGAGTTTGATTGCGCAGGACTCAGGGATCTCTGCGAATGGCCCAGTGTTTATGACTACACAGGCAAGCCCCATACCTAGAGCTCGAGTGAGCGTACCAGAGCTTTCACCGCCACTTGGATAACGTAAATTAACAATAAAGTCCGATGCGCCCAAGTACTGGTAAAATTCTGTTTCCGTTAAAAAGCCAGTAACTAAGACATCATTCTCTAAGCCCAGTGCTTTGATATCAGCGAAGACATCATACTCGTGTGGCTTACACTGTCCGGCCAGTACATAGAGTACCGCCTCACCCTGATCCTTTAGTGTTTTAACCGCCTCGAGGACAGCGCGAATTTGCTTCGCCTTGGCGATAAAGCCCATGGACGTAAAGATAGCTTTATTACGAGGCAACCCAAGTTCATCACGGTAGCTCAGCTTATTGGCAATATCATATTGATCAATCTCAGGCGCCAAGTGGTGGGGGATAACGGTCACTTCCCGCTGCCTGGCTGAAACAATTCGAGCGGCGTAATTTGAATGAACAATCACTCTATCCGCGTTATCAATGACACTGGCGTTAAGTAGTAGCTGTGAAGTGGAAAACGTACCTTTAAAGCCACGCTTCGTCGTCCCCTCACCCAGGCGCTGCCCCAACACTCCATAATCATGATGTAAAGCCATTGAATAGCTATCGTGGCGACCCTGTGCCAAGGTGGTCAAATCCATGAGGTGATGAAGGTTTAAATCATGAATGACGACTGTCCCCGGGGTAGACAGTAGTACCGGTAGCAAGTACACCGCATCACCATTATTGCCTACATGATATAGGTGCCTAAACCCTTCAAAATCATCTCTGGTATGAAGGTATTCAGCTAATCTATAAACCGAGACCCCATCTGGAGTAGGCGCCACTTCATCCTGATCATTCGGGACCACAATACGAAGTTCCGTAGCCGCCGCCAAGTAGGGTATCTGCTCGTAAAAATAATCGGCGATACCGTTAGGCTTAGGTGGCAGCGGACAAAAAACAACCAGTTTCATTGGGGCAAGCATAGAGTGCCTTATTGATTATTAACGATCTGTTCAACTTCGCGTAACATCCGTTCTGAGTGCAACGCTAGCAATGCTTCCATTCGCTGCTCCATCTCTACACAAATTGCGGCCGCTGCGCTATCCACGCGCGGCTTAATGACAATTGGCTGAATGTCCGCTTTCTTACCATCAACAACAACTGAAAAAATACGCGGGCGGACGTCAAATGCGCCCATGCGTGTTGGAAGACTAAAGCCGTATTGGCCATCGCCAATACCAGCCATTAAAACATCCTCTCGCAAAATATTTGCCGACGCTTCCGATACTACTACGCCCTCTTCTACCAACTGAACAACAGCTCGATGAGATGGATTTGCCAGCACCGCAACCCAACCCGAAATGCTTTCCTGAGTCACCTCATCAATATTCAGTGAAAACTGACCCGCTGCAGGCGCTGAGCGACCCAATAACTTTTTAATTACTCGCTTAGCCAAGTTTTTAATTCTTCCTAACATATCTCTTCTCACTTATTTTCAAAATACCATTTCGTGTGCTGATGCACCGAATCATCACTCAAAAGCTCCGCCGCTGAGTACCATTTGTATTGACTATGTTGCGCGACGGGAAGCGATTGAATTTCACAATTCAATTGGATCTTATAGGCCAGCACGACATAGTGCGTACTCACAGAAGGATCCGCAAAAGAGTCACTATAATGATGCTCATAGACGCCATGAAACACGGCCTCATCAATATTCATTGCCACTCCCAGCTCATTACTCACCAGGCGAGTAAACGCTTGGGGGATCTGCTCACCCTTTAGAATTCGACCGCCCGGAACAAACCAATAACCCTGTGCCGGCGCGTTTTCACGAAGGCCCAAAAGGAACGCTCCAGTCGAATCCTCTACCACCAAATCAATGGATACCAACGGCGTACCAGCGACGATTTGTCTAAATTCATTCAGAGGTAACATCTTCAGCTTAACCTCGGAAGTTATCCTGATTTGCCAGAAACCACTGATACGCATCCTGCAAACCGCTTTCTAAACTAATACCTGCGCGCCAGCCCAACGAAGCCAGCCGATCTACATTCATCAGTTTACGCGGAGCACCATCGGGCTTAGATGCATCGAAGCTAACAGCGCCAGTAAAACCAACCACCTTGGCAACAGTCTCCACCAATTCACGGATAGTGCAGTCCACACCAGTTCCCACATTGATATGACTCAGCATAGGTTCTGTATTCGCCTCGTAGGTTGAGCAATCCAGCTCCATGACATAGACCGATGCTGCCGCCATATCATCTACGTGAAGGAACTCACGCATCGGCTTGCCGCTACCCCAAGCAACCACTTCGCTATCACCATTTTCCTTCGCCTCATGGAAGCGACGCAACAGCGCAGGGATAACATGTGAATTTTCGGGATGAAAGTTATCGTGTGGGCCATACAGATTGGTTGGCATCACCGAGCGATAATCACGGCCATATTGACGGTTATAACTTTCACATAGCTTGATACCCGCAATTTTTGCGACGGCATAGGGCTCATTAGTAGGCTCTAAGGTGCCAGTTAGCAAAGCTGTCTCAGACATGGGCTGTTCGGCCAGCTTAGGATAGATACAACTGGACCCTAAGAACAAGAGCTTCTGCACGCCGCTTTGATGGGCGGAGTGAATAATATTGCACTCCATCATCAGGTTTTCGTATATAAACTCTGCTGGGTAGGTATTGTTAGCAATAATTCCACCCACCTTTGCTGCAGCCAAGTAGACTTCATCGAACTGCTGCGCTGAGAAAAACTCCGCGACCGCTGCCTGGGACGAAAGGTCCAACTCAGCGCGAGTGCGGGTAACAATTTCGATATTATCGCGCTGCGATAGGGTGCGAACAATGGCAGAACCTACCATTCCTCGATGGCCAGCTACAAAAACTTTTTTCATTTGAGTTCTCTCAATTGAGCCCGCGACTAACTACTAGCCGCGCACTGTTCACTGGATGGCGCTAATTATTCTTTAGAAACGGAAACGCTATAACCGTGATTCTTTAGGATTGCATGTTGCTTAGCGCTCTGAAGATCACTTTCAACCATCTCTGCACACATCTCTTCTACCGTAATCTCTGGCACCCAACCTAGCTTAGCTTTAGCCTTCGCTGGATCACCAAGTAGCGTTTCCACTTCAGCTGGGCGGAAGTATCGTGGATCTACTTTCACAATGACGTCACCCACGGCAACACCTGGGGCATTATCCCCGGTCACTGCTGTAACAGTCGCAATTTCATCCACGCCTTCACCGGAGAATTCAAGGGAAATGCCCGCTTCGGCCGCCGACATTCGGACAAATTCACGCACTGAGATTTGTTTACCGGTTGCAATAACGAAATCGTCGGGCTGATCCTGCTGAAGCATCATCCACTGCATACGGACGTAGTCCTTCGCATGACCCCAGTCACGGAGCGCATCCATATTGCCAAGGTAAAGACAGTTCTCAATACCCTGAGCAATGTTGGCGACGGCACGAGTAATCTTACGTGTTACGAACGTTTCACCGCGGCGCGGCGACTCATGATTAAACAAAATACCGTTACAGGCATACATACCATATGACTCACGATAATTGACAGTAATCCAGTAGGCGTACATTTTTGCGACGGCATAGGGTGAACGCGGATGGAAAGGAGTCGTTTCGGTTTGCGGAATTTCTCGCACTTCACCGTAAAGTTCAGAGGTTGATGCCTGATAGAACTTGGTCTTCTTTTCAAGACCTAGGAACCGAATTGCCTCAAGTAAACGTAAGGTACCCATTGCATCAACATCAGCCGTGTACTCGGGTGCCTCAAAGGAAACTGCCACGTGTGACTGAGCTCCCAAGTTGTAAACTTCGTCCGGCTGAACTTCCTTTAGAATACGCGTCAAGTTTGAGCTGTCGGTTAGATCACCGTAATGCAGCTTAAAGCGAGCATTTTTCTCATGGGGATCAGCGTAGATGTGGTCAACTCGCTGAGTATTAAATAAACTCGCACGGCGCTTAATGCCATGCACTTCATAACCTTTATCTAGTAGGAATTCAGCAAGATATGAACCATCCTGCCCCGTTACACCGGTAATCAACGCTTTTTTCATACAATACAAACCAATTAGCTCTAAAAAATAGCTGCTATTCTAACGTAAAAACACGTATAAATACCAAGCTAATTTCGGAAGCCAAGCACCCTGAGCAATTCAGTGGCTGAGTCACTCAGATTTCGACATTTAGTTGCTTACTCATTGATTATATTTTAGGCGCGCGAGTTACCATCTCCCAAAAGTTATCCTGCCCACCCCGTGTTGAATAAATACCCGGCGCTCGCATCATGTGATTATAGTTGGAGACGGTATTACTATAATCCGCTGCTTTATCTTGTTTTTTCAACTTGGTTTCTCCTACCGAAGTCACCGCCCCTAGCGAAACACCCAAACCAAATTCAGCAGCGCCTATCAAGAGAGCCTGAGCATGGCCATGATCAGCGGCTGAAAGCTCCTCGTAACGCACTAGCTGGCAGGGCTTTTCGGCCGCCGCTAACAATCCCTGCACTCGCTCAAACCAAACCGTCTGCTGACGAAACCAACCATTAAAGGGAGAGCCTTTAAACTCAACTGTTAGCGAGCTTGTATCTTGAGTATCCCAGCTATTAGAGACCGTTGCCTTAAGCAGCGATATATAGGACGGCAAAATGGCCCTATCGAGGGCAAAGCAACCAACTTCAGGACTGGACATTAACGTCTCTAGAACCGTTTTCGAAACATGATTATCGAACAGCTTGACCACTACCACTCGATCTTCACCTGCCTTGGCACCAAGGAAACTGAGCACTTTCAGTGCGTTCTCTCGAACCAACGTCGCCTGCTCACGGGGAGCCATGGTGTTCATCGAGCAACCAAAAATCTCGGCGAATTCGGCAGGCTTCAAGTTATAGGGAGCCTGTGAATTAAAGATTTCACCGCGATAATCGAAGGGACCACTCTTTGCGAGCAACTCACCAGCATAGCTACTCCCGGTGCGAGGCCGAGAAACCATCAATAAAATGCGCTTTTTCACAAAAAATCTCCTACAACTCAAATTTTCTGCACCCTAACAGGTCACAAACTGAGTCTCTAGTTAGTAGTTGTAAATATGGTATGTAGTTAGCAACTCAGCAACTCAGCAGGAGGCTGCAAATTAAAGTAATGATAGACTATCAGCAAATACTCACTCTGCTCATTGGCGAGTGATGTACTATTGAATGTGTTTAAAACTAATTGATGAACTCGCTCTATTTCGTCAATCTGAAGCTGACCTCGATCTATCTGGGAGACACTACGTGCGTGAACGCGCTGAACATTAAGAGGTGAAGTTTCCAGTTTAATTTTAGTTCCCTTGTGAAGTAAGAGGTTCACATACAGATACCAATCACCGGCTATCTTAAACTCCAAGAGATCATCGAGTGATCGTAATAATTCTCTTCTCAGGGAATCAGCGTGAAAAAGAAGCCCACTGACATTAAGCAGTTGATTTTCAACACTCAAACAGGATTCCACGAAGTCACTACCATCGAGGCTTTCACCCTGAACTGCTGCTTGACTCATTAGCTGCTTCATCGCAGGACGATAGCGAAAATTATAGTTTTTATGCTGAAGCTGACCTTCTCCATTTACCACCGAAGCGTTGCAAGCAGCAATGGTGAAATTTGTATCACCGGAAAGTAAAACTTCTAAAAAACGTTCATTCGCAGCATCATCAGCTTCGGCAATCCAAATAAACTCTCCTGTTGCGAGGCTCACCCCTTTTTGCCACTGTCGAAAGACCGAGCCACTATTCTCAGCGTTGCAGTCTAGTAGCCATTCACGCCTCGTCGCCCGCAAAATATCATTCGCCACCAACACACTGCTATCTGCGGAAGCGTCATCCAGAACAATTAACTCATAGATCGGATAGGTCTGGTCAACAATTGATTGAAGCCTCAGCGCCAAATATTCCGCGTAGTTATAACTTGGTACCACCACGGATACTCGTTTTAGCGAGGGAAATAATTGTTCCAGCGCTTCAAAAGGGTTCTTTGCTAGAACTTCCCAAGTATCGAAGTGCACTACGGAGTTTGACGCTAAGCTATTCAGCGTAATAGAAGCCTCATTCGTAGATAAGTTAACGCATGCTATCTCACCATGGATTTGCGCACTCGGTAACTCGCCCGAGATTTGCAAGCGCTGAAATGCAGAGAGACTCGTTACACTCAATTCACTTGCCGCCGTATGCGCGCTTACTCCCAACGCTCGCGATAAAATCAGAATGCTAACGCCTTGCCGACTTATCTCCAGAATACGGTTAATAAGGCTTTCATTGTGAATATCATCAATGACCAGCACAATTCGATAGGCGCCACTTCTAGCGAAGAAATTCCGAACGACCTCAGCAGTGTGTTCCCACTGCCACTGGAATAACGCACTAGGATAGCGACCTTCAAGCCAGCCATGCTGGAGGTAATGCGCTTCCGCCGACATCCCTGATGCTGCCACATCCTGATAATTGGCCAAATAGAATTGAGCGTCTACTAATTTTCTTTTATTCGACAACGTAAGCACTCCATCTGCTATTCGCGTAGTTTGATGTAGCGTATGATAATGTATTACTCAAACACAAACTTCATAACTTACATAGTACCAACAAGAATCGATGAGACTGAAAAACTGTATTGATATGCGGATGCGGGACGCTACTGGCTCTTTAAATAAGTCATACCCTGAGTTTGCGTTCAATCTAAATAGAGCGACGTGGCAATGATCGCACGTATTAGTCGCTTTGCTATCCGTAAGCTGTATCCCAACCTCAGACGCAGGCTTCAGCGAGGTTCAAAAACAACTAAGCTGATAATTATTGGCAACTGCCAAGCCGAGCCCTTAGCAAAAATACTACAGGCTAAAAATCCATTTATCCGGATTACCAAGGTAATTACTGCTCATACCTATAAACATGATCCTCAGCTAGACGCGCTCATCAGGAGGGTTGACCATATTATCACTCAGCCTCTTGCCGATAAATTTGGCAACATAGCTACCAATACGCTTAAACAAGCGCACCCCAATAAAGTCACTACTTTTTTAAATCTTCATTTTAATGGTTTTCACTCGGACTGGAGTTATTTAAACACCCCTAAAGGGCGACTCCATGGACCAATGGGTGAATATCATAATGTGACAATTGTAGAGGGCTTTCAGCAAGGACTCACTCAGGCGGAGACGCTAAAACGATTAAGCTCGAGAGAATACAATACCGCGCGTTACCAGCATGCAGCCAAAGCTTCGTTAGCTACCCTAAAAGAACGCGAGGCTTACGTAGACATTAAGATGACGGATGTGGTGGAGCGAGACCTTGTGAACAAACACTGCAGTTTCCACGCCTTCAATCATCCTAACAAGCAATTACTGAACGAAGAGGCGAATAGAATCCTTGAGCACCTTAGCATTGCAAATATGAGCACGGACACCCAAGGCGAGATACTTAATTTTACTGTCACCCGAGCCAATCCAATTAGCACAGAGGAGCCCACTGAAAATATTGGTTACCTGGTTAACATTAGCGAAGACGGCTTCAAACGAGGCAAAGGCAATACCCCAAGAGCGGACGCCGACCTAGTGACTGAATTTTATCGCATCTATGAGCAAAACAAAGCAGCAGTCATGAAGTTTAAGGCACTCTACTAGTTTTTTCGTGACGCTAGACAAACTTCGGGAGCAAAGGCGACTCGTAGAACAATAAACTCTTATACCTCAGACCATAGCTTATGCTAAATTACTCTCATATTAAGTCATTGTAGTTACCGATAAGTATGAAACGAGTAGTACTCCACAGTGGACCAGGGAAGACCGGCACTTCTGCCATTCAGCACTGGTTCAGCAACCACGCAGCAGAACTTAGCGGCGAAGGCTTTTGGTATCCTGAGCATCAGCTAGATTGCAATGGTATCAGCAGCGGTAATTTACTGCGCGTTATGAAGCGCGAAGACGACACGACCCTTCCCTGCGCCAAAGCTACACAGCAATTACTGGCGGAATTTGAAAACCGTGATGAACACACCCTACTTCTGAGTTCCGAGTTTTTTTTCAAGCACATTCAAGCGCTGAATGAGCTAATTCCTAACGCCGAATTTATTGTTTACGTTAGGAACCCTATTGATACCTTAGAATCCGGCTATAACCAGGGAATAAAGCGCCATGGTATTAAATACCCTTTCATGGTGGACCCAAGGATTGAATACGGTGTACTGAAAAACTTAGCTAAACTCCTTGATAGTTCAGACGGTATTCACTTGAATATTCGCCCCTTTCACACGAGTTTATTCCGTAACGGCTCAGTGGTGAATGATTTACTTGAAGTACTAGACCTGCCATTCGAAGACACAAGTAGTAAAGCCATTAATCCAGGCTACTCGCTCGAAGCGCTCGAATTTAAACGAATGTGTAATTACTTCGACATTGATGACATCAACCAATCACTGGATAGAGCACTACAGGCCTTCAACCAAGGGACTTCGAACTACTCGCTACTGGATGAATCCAAGCAGACCAAAATTCGCCGAAGATTACGTAATCAGTTAGCCGATTTTATAAAAACACGTAAACTGCAAGCTCTCAAGCCATTGCTTACCCTTGATAAAAAAATGGAACGTCCGCCATTTCATGATCAGCTATTACTGAATCATCAGTGCTTTGATGCCGTGGGCGAATATTTGCAAACAAGTGAACCCGAAACGTGGAAACTCCTAACGGATCGCCTGCAAAGTCACATACCAAGACTAGCGCCCTCGCCCTACTTTATGACGCTAACGGGTGTAGATCAAAGCTGTGTTAGCGGCAATGTTGATGCCGAGCTCCATGCTCTCTGCAAAAAGCTGAGCGGTTCGTCAAAGCTTGGCACTGCTGATATTGCCCGTGAGCTGGCGATATTCGAATTTGGCAGCGGGAATCAGGCGATGGCAGAGAAGTACCTAATGGTGGCGCTAAAGGAGCGACCGTGTGGGGACAAGATTGTAAGGTTGGTGAACGAGAAGTTTCTGTGTCAGCCGAATGGAAACCCGGGACAGAGCGATCCAGGGCAGTCCATTTGGGCGAGAATCACTAGGCTGGTTCAGATCTTAAAGAGAGACTCATCAAAATAATAAATGCACACACTATTCTCTAAGGGTATTCCAACAACAGATTAGCCTCACCATGAACATTGAGTGTTCAATTAAAACACTCATTGATCATTACCATCTAAATATATGTTAGCCATCCCCGCTCCTCACAAGTAAAGCATTCGATTGGGAATGTAGTGGCCTACCGAATTTGGTCACCTAGTTAGGAATGTTACAATTCATTGCGTTTCCTTTGGTAGGCTCTATATACTCATTTAACAAAGCATAAAATAGCGAATAACAATGAATCAGAAAATGCACTTTATTTCAGGCCTACCTCGATCAGGTTCAACGCTTACTGCAGCGTTGCTAAAGCAGAATCCCAGTATTCATGCGGCGATGAGCACACCCGTTTCTGGACTCGTTGACGGAATCATTTCACAGGTTTCTGCTGGATCTGAATTTGGCCCCATGGTTTCGCAGAAACAACGGCGAAAGCTTCTTACGGGCATCTTTGATAGTTTCTACGGGGACTACGAAGAAGAGGTTATTTTCGATACTAGTCGCAGCTGGACCGCAAAGCTTCCGTTAGCGCTTGAGTTATTTCCCGACGCTAAATTTCTCTGCCTAGTCCGAGACGTCTCCTGGATTGTCGACTCGATGGAAAGGCAGTACCGAAACAACCCATTTGAAAACACTCGAGTTTTTAGCAATCCTCAGCAACGAGCAACCGTCTACTCTCGCACTGAAGCGATGACCGACCCCAATGGTTTGGTTGGCTATGCCTGGAATGCACTTCGAGAGGCCTGTTACTCTGAACACGCCGAGCGACTCATGCTAGTTGACTATGATTTGCTGGTTGCACGCCCCAAAGAGGTTATGAAGTTAATTTACGAATTCTTCGAACTTCCCAGCTTTGAGCATAATTTTTCCGATGTGGAATACGATGCACCCGAATTTGATTCACAGTTAGGTATGGATGGCTTACACCGTGTTCATAAAGAAGTCGCTCCACGGACGAGAGAGACCATTTTGCCGCCAGATGTATTTGGGAAGTACAACAACATGGCATTTTGGCGCACGCTAAAGCACTCTAAAGCTCACTGTGTGGTACCTGAGAAGGGCACTTGAACCTTAACTAAGTGCGCTAGCTAGACCAAGCAATTTATATTAGTAGCACTTTAAAATTGTTGAAAACGTAGGTCTTAATGCTAGGATGTACATTATACTGATCACTTTTGATGAAGCTTATTTAGGAAGAACATAATGCCTAGACAGCAGTTTAACTTCTTTACCCAGTTGAATTCTTCAGGAGATACAGTCTACTCAGACTCTAATGACGTAAGCTTTCTTCCAGCTTACGCTGAGGATGGCGCAGATGGAAATGCGAATGACGAAGTCGCTATCGGTGATTATCTTACATTTGAGTTTGGGGGTAGTCCGTATGCAGCACAGATAATAGGTTGGACTGAATATGGCATAATCCTTCAACCCTATTCAGGGGATCCAGTCTTATTTTCAACCAAATCCTACACCAGCGGGACTAGCCTAACTGTCGAAACGTTGTTGGCGTACCCCTTTTGCTTTTTACAGGGCACTGAAATCCTCACCATCAGCGGCGCTAAAAAGATTGAAGACCTTACCTTTGGCGACACGGTCCTTACTCATGACGGACGCGAACAAGCGATTCGATGGGTAGGAACACAAACCGTTGAAAACAACATTAAAACGTCATCACACCATGCCCCGGTAAAGATCGCTCATGGAGCATTAGGTAAAGATATCCCAAGCAAAGATCTTTTCGTCACGGGCTCTCACGCCATTTATCTCGACGGTCAACTTATTAATGCGAGTGTATTAGTAAATGGCTCAACGATTACGCAGGTATCGTTGAGAGATATGCCGGATACCTTCACCTATTATCACATTGAAACTGAAGCGCACGAGGCGATTATTGCCAATGGGTTGGCGGCGGAAACCTTTGTTGATGCACCCGACAGAAAAGCCTTCGATAACTATACCGAGTACGTAGACACCTATGGCGCGGAACGAATCATTCCGGAAATGGATGTCCCGCGTATTACCGCAGTGAGACATTTACCTGAAGACTTACGTGTTTCATTGGGTATCAAAGTCGAGGAAACGGATTGGGCGGCGCTTGTTGCCAACGAGTCAGCGGCCTTGACGCTTAAGCAGGCAGGCTAAAAGCACGCTCGATGACTTGATTTCGCCCCTCAATAGAGGGAGTATATTGAGTCAACGATGAGAGGGTACTAATAATGGTAGCCATTTATCGCCTTAGGTAATAGACAAGGCAATGAGCCGAATGAACTCCGAAGGCCCTGTAAAAGCGCTATCAATTGACGAGCAGCTAACACAATACAAGCAGCTTGGTCAGCATAACCAGATCATCCAACTACTGGAGCCTCTTCCAAATGAAACCCTGCCTGTTCATCAAGCTATCGCGCTAGCAGGCGCTTGGCTGGCCACACAGCAATTCGACAAAGCTCAATCTCTTTATACAAAGTTAATGACGCAGGCACCGGATAACCAATGGGTTATGTTAGGCCTATTGAGATCGCATGAACATGACTTTAGCCATCAACAGCGTCTTAAGAAGGTTGGGGAATTTCTTCAGCAAAAGCCTAATAATGAGCATCTCGTTGCCTTAAAGCTTAGATACTTCCGCTTGGCGAATCGCGCATTGGAAGCACTCGCATATATTGAGAGCCTACCCAATGATGTCAAATCCTCGCTACCCGTCGCCATTGAGCAGGCTTCACTTCAGAGGTTTCAGGGTGATAGCCTAGCGGCACGTGAAACTTATAAAAGCTTAATTGCCGAACACCCTAAACATAAGCCTAGTTATATGGGCTTATTAGACGTAGAGATTACCCTACAGCGCTTTGCAAAAACTATCGATTTGTGTGATGAAGCACTGAAGCAATTCCCTGACGACCCACAGATTCAACTCAGAAAGGCGCAGTGCCTACTAAGGTTGAAGGAATACCATAAGTCTCTCCAAATATATGATTCCATCCCAGGTAACCAATGGGCTGTGTTAGGTTCCGTGGAATGCCTACAAGCACTTAATCCGGAACAAGCTAGTGAATATTTAGCACAGAACTTTGACGATCTTTCGGCTAGCAAGGAGCTGGGCGTAAGAAATACATTATCTCGACTTGCGTCAAAGGATACTAATCCAGATATTCAACTGGTTTGGATTGAATGGTTTCTCAAGGACAACTCAAGTGCTGCAATTGCAAACCTGCTAAGCGCCATTGCTCTGCTTCAAGAACTGGGGCGCTTAGATGATTGTCTGCAATTGATCCAGCAAGCTGCCAAGCAACCTCTTAACAATCCCAAAGTTGCCCTACGTATCATCGAAACATGCTCGAAGCTTACCGATGAAGAGACGACAAACAATCTGCTCGAGGACTTGTTAGCCCAGCAAGATGATGGAACTCGACATGCGATCGAGGCGCTGTTGCGATTCAAGTCAGAGGGTGCACTAGCAACACTCGATCATTTAGATTTGACCAAAACGAACTATGATCCGCTCATTTTCTTCGACGTCTATCATTCGGCCGGCCAGCTAGCACAACTTTATGACCATGCACAAAGGCGCAGCACTCTCACCACTTCGCAGCATGCTCGATGTTTAATTAAGCTTGGGCACGCTGACGAGGCGCTTGCCCTTCTTGAGTCCCTCATTGAGCAAACCCCTGAAGAAATAGAATTGGCAAGTGAGGCCTACTACTTGCTGGGGCGTTATGATGAGTGTCTGTCTGCGCTAGATAAAATTTATAGCTACCATTTCCGCCTTCACTTAGAATTTCGAGCGATCGCTTGTATCGTAGAAATGGGCATAGACGAAAGTCCACTTCAGAGACGCTTTCTTGACAGAATTGCTGAACGCTTAAAGACACCACGCGCTAATACCTTGCATACCAGAGTCTTAAAGGAATTTAGGGCTAAGTCTGCTAATAGTGTCAGTTTTAGCGAAGCAGTTCGGGCGGTTTTAACGCTTTATCAAGCCAACGTCAATTCCACATCAAATACGCCACCCCCGTCTTCAGAGGAAATTCCAAGGAACATCGTTCAATATTGGAACGCGCTTAAGATACCCAACTACATCCAAGATGTTACACGCACGTGGGAAGGTCAACCCGATTTCGATTACCAATTGTTTAATATTTTTAGTGCTAAACAATTCATTCGTGCCCATTTTTCGAAGCGCGTCGTTGCCGCTTTCACTCTCTGTCAACACGCTGCTGAGCAGGCAGACCTTTTTCGGCTTTGTTACCTTGTCGCTAAGGGCGGGTGGTATGCAGATGTCGACGACATGCTGACTGGCGATTTAGCAACTATCTACGCCGACTTACCCCAGACCGCAGGACTCGTTCTCCTCAAGGATCCCTATGGCGTTGGCAACAACATAATTGGCGCAAAGCCCAACCACCCAGTTTTGATCGCTGCTCTCGAAAGAGCGATTTCCTTCTTGTTGCAACGAAACCAAGATATCATTTGGATGAAAACAGGACCTGGATTACTTATACAGTGCCTCGGTGAGTACTTACTGTGGTTAGAGAAGCACAAGCAAGATAGCGATGTTACAATTCTCTCTCCTCAGCAGGTTATCCCAACAATCAAAACCCATACTTCGCTACCCTATAAAAGCGGCAAGATGAACTGGACTAAGTTCATCAGTCCAGGTACCGAGCGAATCGACAACCAACCAAAAGGCAAGCTCGCCGGACTAGCGAGAAGCCGTGCCGAGCAAAGTGTCAATAACGGGGAGATGGAGAAAAAATCGCCCCAAACAACGGCTGTTGATAATGAAACGATTAATCGTAGCGTTGAGCTTAATCATATAAAGACGTTTACAAACATTAATATTGTCCCCTACATAGAGCTTTTGACCTTACATCGAGGTGGGCCAGTATGGCCCGACGAAGAATGGAGCGATGATAGTGAAGTTCGGCACCGACAGACTGAAAAAGCGGCAGACGCTAAACCGACCTCAGTTGATGCCGAACTGATCGTTGAAGAAAGGCTATTTTGGTGTGGGGCAATACAACGCCACTTTGGACATCAAATTGCCGACTTCTCATCTCGTATCCTAGATTATAAGGGAATGGATGGTAAGTATTGCTTCGCAGTTCATCCGAGAGATAAAATAGATGGCTATGAAAAAACACCAAGATTCTTTAAAGAAATAGTTGAACATCTTGGTGTAAGCAAAGATAACATCTTTATCGTTACTCACCCTATTCTCGCGAGAGAGCTACTTGTTGCACCCCAGAATGAAATGTTAGGCGGGGAAGCACCATCTGATGACTACATTGAAAAGCTAAGCCGTAATTACCCCGCAACTGAACGTAATAATACTGAAGGCATCTACTATATTTCACGAGCTGCTATGAAGACTGGGCGAATTGCCGGCGAAAGCTACTTCGAGCATTTATTTGGACTTAATGGTGTTAAGGTAATTAGGCCGGAGACCATATCATTGGCAGAGCAGCTACGGATATATTCAACGGCAAGAATACTAGTCTTCGCCGAGGGATCCGCACTCCACACACTTCGGTTGCTAGGCAAAATTCATGCTGATGTATTCATATTGCGAAGAAGAACTGATTGCATGATTTCTCTAAGCTCCATAGCAAAGAGAGTCTTAAACATTAAGGTTATTAATCTAGGGGACGTTGTATACGGCCTCAATAGTTCGTTTAACGAGGTACCTTGGCTGGGCATCTGCGTTCCGGAGTCAAACTCGATATCAGAGATATTCAAGCATATCGGTAAGGATTTGAAATCAGTTGATGTTGGCTTTTTTAAGTCATGTATTGCTAATGATGTACATGAGTGGGTGATCCACGAACAGGCATCAAACAGAGACTCTGAGCAATCAAGACAACTCATTGATAGCAAAATTAATGATATTTTAAACAAAACGTAGAGCTTCCCCTCTCGTTTTTAAAATCAGGTAATGAATACCTAAAATTCATATAAAAAACCATGAAATTAAATATTGAAGTAGCCGAATCATTAACAGAGTTAAAAGAATTTCTTGCCAATACCATCCTGAAGTCAAACTTTGAGTTATCCCAACTTAGACTGTCAGACCAAGATGAATGGGGCTTGTTTGATGGTGCTTTGTCCCATAAAAACCAAGGTTTTTTCCACGTTAACGGGCTTAAGCATACCAAGACAGAAGAAGAACACCTTGTCTTGTTTCAGCCTCAAAGTGCACTCACTGGGCTAACACTGTGTCGGCACAACAAGACCGCCTACGTGCTCCTACAAGCGCGAATTGAACCAGGAAACACCAATATCGGTCAGTATGGGCCCACAATTCAGTCTACCCCCGCGAACTATCTAAGCCTTCATGGTGGATCGCCAACCCCTTACATACAAATGTTTAACACCTTCAACTCTCAAGTTAGGGTAATTGAAAATAGTATGCAGCTGGATATTGGGAAACGATATTTCCAAAAAAGTAAGTCTCACATATATGTAGAAACGAAGGGACTTGCCGAAACCGATCAAAACATGATTTGGGCGTCATTTCCTGCTATTACCGAAGCCATGGTTGAAGATAATTTTCTAAATGCGGACCTTCGTTCGCTATTGGCGATATTCAACTGGGACGGATTCCTTCACTATTCAGAGCAAAGTCTCTGCTCCGAACCGTCGATGGATTTTTTATCTCAACTCATTACTGGCAAGCAGCTTAAACCTCAGCAGTGGGACCTAATACCCGTTACGCAGCTTACAAGATGGAAAGTAACTGAAAGTGGCATAGAGGATATAGATAATTCAGGAGTGTCTATCTGCTTACATAGAACGGTATGCCAAGGTAGGGAAGTTAAGAGCTGGGTTCAGCCTCTTATGAGAGCTTCTAACCAAGGTTTAGTTCGCTTGCTTATGCGGAATTTCGACGGCGAGATACAGTTTTTGCTCTCACTAAAAGGAGAATTCGGAATAAGCGGCGAACAAACTATCTTACCATCATATGTTACGTATCCGGGAGAAAGCCTTGAAGATAAAGCATTGCCGATTGGCGCAACCATAAGATCGGAGATACTCCAGTCTGACGAAGGCGGACGTTTTTTGCAGCATGAAAGTCTTTATCAAGTAATTCAAATAAATTCTGAGTACAACCTTGAAGACGATCAGTATTGGGTTAACGCATACACCCTGAAAAAAATACTGTCCACATCCAATCAAGTTAGCTTTCAATTACGATGCGTAGTTTCTCTAATTCTGCCAATACTTAACCCGGTTACATTTGAACTGTAAACTGACTGACCTATGCTCTGCAATGATGTAATCCCTGACCTTTCGCTAGGTCTTATTATCGGCCCGAGCACGTTGTGCTCTAATCACGTCGTCTCGATCGGCTATTTTCACTCGCAGCTCCTTTATTAATGCTGCATGAGCTTTAATATCCGTTTCCTTAAGGTCAATCTTAGCTCTAAGTCGCTCCAATAATTCATTAGTCTTGAGCTTATTGTCCTTCAACTTAGCAATGAACTCTTCACGCTTGTCCACACTCTCTCGCAAGGTAAGATTTGCCAGACGCTGTTTCGCAAGTGAGGCCGTTAGACTGGCGGACTTACGCCTCTCGTTAATATAGTTTTGTAGCAATATATTACGCTCTTCATTCTCAAATTCGCAATCCCTTCCCCATAACTTGGTAGCGAAACTGAAATCTACCTGCGCTTGGCTGTTATTCACAAGCTTATCTAGACAGCGCACTAGTTCCTTTTGAGACTTGGTCAATAGCGCGTCGGGATCAAGCAATGCGGAACTGCTCCGACGAAGGCTAACATCAATGACTTTAGCGGCGTTAAACACCCGTTCTTCACTACTGCTGTCATTAATAAAGATATCCATTCTACGAATTTCGTCAACGGGTGATTCGAGGAGCTGCTTATAGTCAACAAAATGAATGGGGAGATCAACGGATTGGGCCAACGCCATACCCACATAACGTTCCCAAAGATCAAGACTGTACTCAAGCTCCATCCCGTTACGTTTTTTAAGACTGACGGCAATTTCCATTGGATCGCGATGGATAAAAATGATCTTTGGCGAATTACATGCCCCCAACCAATAGGGAAGGGTCAGGCACATTCGTGGCTCTTTGATCACAATAGGCAGGCTACCTTCGGATCTTATCTCCCTGAGAGCCGAAGCGCATGAGCGCTCTAACTCGGCCTTAGTCTCAGTAGCGGGCGGCTTGCAGAAATAGCGAGAGACTGCATTCCATTCACTCTCATGGGAATTGAGAATGGCATCATTACAATCCCTAACATCTCGACGCTCCCAAAAACCTCTGGGATTTTCACTATTTGCCCCTATGCTCTTATCGAGACTGCCGAAACAACACCCTAACTGCGTTAAAATTTCAGTTGTAAGTGAAGACCCGCTTCGATGCATGCCTAAAACGATAATTTCATCATGCATAGTATGACCTCGGTTTAGCCGTAATTTATTTAATCATTACCGAACAAGTCGCGCGTATAAACCTTGTGCTCAACATCCTGTAATTCCTCGAACATCCGATTCGAAATAATCATATCGCACTCCGCTTTAAAGGTCTGCAAATCTCTTTCTACTCGCGAATGAAAGAAATGACTTTCCTCTAACACCGGCTCATAAACTACTACCTCAATGCCCTTAGCTTTCAAGCGCTTCATAATTCCCTGAATGCTAGAAGCCCGATAGTTATCTGAGCCGGATTTCATAATGAGGCGGTAAACGCCGACTGTTTTTGGATTTCGTTTTAAAATTGACTCCGCAATGAAATCCTTGCGAGTCCTATTAGCATCAACAATAGCACTAACAATATTGTTAGGCACATCTTGATAATTAGCAAGCAATTGCTTGGTGTCTTTGGGAAGGCAGTAGCCACCATAGCCAAAGGAAGGGTTACAATAATGCCCACCGATACGAGGATCTAGCGTTACACCCTCTATGATCTGGCGTACATCCAAATCATGAGTTTCTGCGTAGGTGTCTAGCTCATTAAAGTACGCTACTCTCATTGCCAGATAGGTGTTCGAGAAAAGTTTCACGGCTTCGGCTTCCGTGGAATTGGTAAACAGAACATCAATATCCTGCTTGTGTGCCCCTGCAATAAGAAGATCCGCAAAAACACGAGCCCGTTCGCTTATTTCTCCGACAATGATTCGAGAAGGGTTCAGATTATCGCGTAAGGCACTGCCTTCGCGTAAAAATTCAGGCCTTATCAGACAAAGACTACCGTTGTGAATCAATTTTGCGGGCTGTATGGCCGTAGATGGTTTCAAAGACATCGATTTTATAGAATCAAGTAGTTTTAGGTGGTTGAGGGGGCAAACGTGACCCTAATAATAAGGATCGGAATATTATCATGCTCCTTAGGAGTTACTTAAAGTCCGACTATGGCGTTCGTTAAAACTGTGGCATATTATGTCGTTTTTCAAATTCGAAGTTTAGTAGGATAGTATTCCCGAGACACCAGTAAATATCCAACCAATAAGATCAACGAATAGAGGCTAATTCATGAATAAGGTCATTAACTGCGACGAGGAAGGAAGCGGTTCTGAAGTTACTACTATTCAGCATTGGGGCAGCTACCTTGAGAATGAAATCTCGAAGTTCTGCAAGGATTACGCCCTGGAGAATACATTAGGGGAAACGGGTGATTTCTATAACAACATTCTCACTAATTGGCTCACCGAAGTAGCGCAGTTTCAGGAAGTCTACAAAGGAACGAGCCAGAAAATCCTACCCAAATATGGCGACAGCGACGACTTCAATGATGTACGAGTGAGTCAGCTAGCTTTATCTAGAATCAAGCCTGGAATTCGCACCAAGGCTGAAGGAGTATGGGAATCACTAAGTAAGAAGCATGCTTGGTTGCCTGCCAAATTTGAAATTACGCCGTTTCTGGTAGTTCCTACTAATGAAATCCCTATCGCCACGGAAGTAATGCGATACAATGGGCATAGGAACTTATTTGAGTGGATGACTGCAACAACGCATTCTGAGTCAGAGTTTGGCAGGAATGTAGTCGACGTAAACTGGGCTTTAATTGATCACGCTGATTTTTGTAAAGAGCTACCCAAAGTCATCTCTACATTTTCCTTTAGCTCGATTGATACTTTATCCAAGCAACTATCACAACACTCTTACCATGAGCTCGCACTAGCAGTGAGACTCGCCGCGCACGAAATATATCCGCTGAATATTTTCAATTTATGTGGTCTGTCTCAAGCCTACGCCCACCTAGATGATCCTAAGACTGCACATCAATTCATCAATCAAGCAAAGCGTATTTCTTCACAGCACACTTATATAGCTTATAGCGAAGCTATTACCCTTTACCTGTCTGGAAAGTTCCAGCAAGCGCTAATTAAGGTTGATGAAGCTACTCAGCTATCTCCTAACGGATTATCTGCATGGATACTGAAGCTTAGACTAGCTACGTTGCATAGACTCAATCGGCAAGATCAAATCCAGGAGTTAAATGAGACTATCTCCCACTTCGGACTTGAGCGTTGGTACCTTGAAGACGTTGATGGTTTTCTGCGTCCGCCTAATTCAGAAAAAGCTAAGCTGACGCACAGAGTAACGCTTGATGAGGGTTTTAAGCAGTATCCCAGTCGCACATTTTTATTCGAAGTTTGCTCCCGACTGAAGATGACCACTCGAGCAAAACCTGAAGAACTCGTTCTGGCGAATCTAGATAAACAAAAGGATCTCATAGACCATCTTTTGGATTCGCCCGATAAGACACGCCTTAATCAAGCAATATGGAGATTCATGCTTTATTGCGGAGAGCACGGCAAGAATGGGCTAGCAGAGCTTGCCTCTATACTACCTAATCGATACTTTCATGTCATATCACGTATCTTTTGCGGCGCCGACTCTCGATGCATACCCTGGGCTTCTTACTCAGAATATGAAAATCTTAGTCAGCAAGACATCATTACCCTAAACAGTGGTGCGCGACTCTCCAACCATCGACTAGTTACCGAGGACCTAGAAGATTCAATCACAGAGCTTAAAATTGTTCGCGCACACTATAACCGAGCACAGCTCACTCGACCTAGCTATCAGTGGCAGCGAACCCTGTACCTCCATATCGGAATGCCTAAATGCGCCTCGTCCTCACTACAGCACTTCCTCGCAAAGAATCGCTATTTTTTGGAAAAAAACGGTATCGGCTACCGCCGCTTCAACCTTCCGCGGGCTTTAGGCGTCAAATCTGCCAACGGTAACGGATCAGCATTGGCTCGAATACTCAAACCGACGTTAACAACCGATATAAAATTTCACGCTTACATTAGCAACGAACTCGAAGAGCAAATTAAGGACTATATGGGAGGCCATTCCTCCGCAATCATTTCTGATGAGGCATTTAATCATTCGTGTCCCATAAGAGCACAAATCTTTGTGCAGAAGTTGGCGAGCCTTGGCGTGGAGGTTAAAGGCATTGCATGTGTTCGTGAGCCCGTCTCTTTTATAAAGTCGTGGTTTATTCAAAGAAATAGGCGCAGAAAAACTGTAAAGCTGTTCTCTGAATTCTTGGGGCGCTATCTACTGCAGTCCGCTCTAAGTGTCTATAAATGGGCCAGTTGTATTAACTTAAAAGTCATTGACATCAACGACGGTGAGGTGGAAAGGCGTTGCTTTGAAGCCTGGGGCATCACTGAAGTATTCAATCAATGTATGCCTTCTGTTCACAGAGTAAATCGAACCTATCTGGACCTCGCCGCAATATGCAGCCTACACGCTAGAAGGGATGAACTTGATCATTTGCCGAGTTGGGTCCAAGAATATGAAAGACTCGAGTCGCTTCAGAGAGAGTCAAGAACATTTCCAATAGGTGGCGAATTAGGAAGTCTACTACAAGATAAATCGTCTGCTCTCGAGGATATTTATCAAAAGTTTAATCAAGACTTTGGCGTATCGCTTGCGTTCAACCTGCCCTCCAGTTTCGAGTTCGACGTTACCGACTTTAAAACCAAAGTTGCTCAGTGCAGTTCAAGCTCCGTGTTAGAAAAGGAAGATAACTATGCCGGTATCTAGAGAATTGGGAGCGGTCTTTATCCATATTCCAAAATGTGCTGGAACTAGCATTGAGTCCGCCTTAGGTATGCATGGCGACGTCCAAACGGTGGGAGTTACTCGATACACTAACCAAGAGAGTAATTACGAGCATCTGTTCGGAAACGGCTTGCAGCACATGCCAGCGCAAGATGTGAGAGCCTACCTAACTGATACCGTCTATGACAAGCTATTTAGCTTTTCATTTGTCCGGAATCCATGGGATAGACTTATTGCCCATTTAGCATGGCGAAACGGGAAATGGGCCGAAGCGAAAGCCCTAGACATTGCCGAAGTAGGCCAGTTCATTGACGAGCTTGAAAGTAAGCCCACCATGCTTTTAAAGGGACATTTAGCGCCTCAGTACAGTTTTCTTACTGACTCATTCGGAAATATCGACTGTGATTTTATAGGTAGCTATGAGCTTCTAAATCAAGACTGGGATTTGGTTTGCGACATACTGAAAATTAAAGCCGCCTTACCGAAGAGAATGGCTTCCAATAGGCAACACTATACTACTTATTATACAGACGATGAGGCCGAGCGAGTCGCAAAGATTTACGAAAAAGATATTAAAATATTCGATTACGAGTACGGCAGGTAAACAATATGAATCAAACTTTATGGGCTTTCTGGCATGACGGAGAAGAGAATGCTCCCCCGTATATCCAAGCCTGCCTAAAAACTTGGCGTGATAAGAATCCCGAGTGGTTCCTCGAAGTTCTAACCTACGACACTATCTCGTCGTTTTTACCGCTTGATAACTTAATCGGTGACCATTGGACGGAGATTCCAGTCCAAGCGTTCACTGATCTAATTCGAATCAATCTTATTGCAAAATATGGCGGAGTATGGATAGATGCCACATGTATCTGCAAAACTCCGCTGGACTATTGGCTTCCTCGGTTAATGCAGGGTGGTTTTTTTGCATTTGACCGCCCTGGACCGGGACGTGAAATCTCGAGTTGGTTTCTATCGGGCTCGGAAGATTCATATATCGTCAACCGGTGGAAATCCCACTGCAATAACTTCTGGACTAGCTTAAAAGGTACTGAAGTTCGACACAAAGTTAAAGAAATTTACCCAGGACTTAGCTGGGATTCCCCCCCATGGATGGACCCTAGCTACTGGAGCGACTACCACCAAGTAGTTCCCTACTTCTGGTTCCATTTTGGCTTTGGCTTTCTAGTCGCTAGCGATAAAAGATTCGCGGCACAGTGGAGCAATATTCCAAAGATCTCAGCGGACCTACCTCATTTTTATGCTCGCGGTGGTTATGCTGACAAAGATAATGAGGAAATGGAAGCAGAATGGATTCATGGCATCAGCCCGCTTTATAAGACGGCATTCAAAAAAATGTCACCGCAATACGACGCTTCCAACCCTATGCACTTTTTATACGAAAAAATTTCGGGTAGTCAGCATCCAGACTTAGCTTACTCGGCAGCTGAGATGGTACGTTGATGCGAATATTAATAATTGGGACATCCCATAGTGTTGTAGGGCAATTTGGAGGCTATATTGATGCGTTAAAAAAGCATCACTTTATTGAGACTATGAACCTTGGTGGTGCTTGCCACTACTGGCACATCTCTTGCCTACTGAAAGTTATGGATAGGATAGCTACCTTTGACTTAGTGCTCATTGATCACCTTTACAATCCGGCTTACAACAAATGTAAGGATTATTCGGACAAGGAATTAGCCGATTTCTATCTATTAATAAGTGCTATACCCACGAACGTGGCAATACTTCAGTGGCCTCACCCTCGGAAGAACGCAGACCAGGATCTCAACATTTATCAACAGCGAAGCAGAGGGTATCAAACTAAGTATGATATTTCGGTAATCAACTTCGCTGCCTTCTCACTTCGCCCCAATCAGTTTGAAGGCGTGCATCTAGCCAAAGCGGCATCATATATTTTGGGAGAGTGGTTATCCCAAGTATTAGTAGCTATGAACCTTAGACAAGTCCAAGGAGGAAGCTACTCTTCCGGCTATCAAATCCACCTTCCTCTAGGAAATTTATCTCGACAAAGTAGCTCGTTGATTGAAGTCGACTATTTTGAGCTATCTCCCGGTATCGCAGACCAGCCCCTTCCGCCTAGCGGATCGGTTCTCGGGGTTTGCTGGGTAGACTCGGGGGGACTTTCCAAGTTTTCCATCAATGACGAGCCCTACTATGTCTTCGGTAAGGATCAATTTGTCCGCTATGATGCATTTATTGAACCGCCGTCGATAACTAAAGGTAGTGCACTAGCCTTAAACGAATCATCAAAAGGTAAGCTAGTGTGTAAGCCACGCGGGCTACAAAAGCTAGCCAACGAAGAAGTGAAGACTACCGCATTCCGCCTTGTTGAACTACTCATCAAGACCGGACCGCTTGTTGCACAAGCCGCTTCGCGCTCACAGCTAATCATGTGTACGAATGATGAGCTTTTTGAGTATTATAACAAGCGGATTTTCTCGGAGTGACTGTAATCCCCCCGAAAAAAGACAGCGGTTTTAAATAGAGAATTCCATTGAAATGAAGGAAAGGAGTTTTCTATGAGAAAGTCACGTTTTACCGATAGTCAAATCGAGGGGAATGATAAGGCCTGAGTTTTCTAGACACCTTCTAGGCGCTTAAAATAATCGGTTTCGAAAGCCTTCGGCGACATCCGAT